>JARROY010000013.1:0-44016 GCA_037383445.1 Anaerolineales bacterium
TAAGAGTCCTTCCTGTTCAATATTCCAAATGACGTGATTCCAGGTTTGTAAACTCAGTCCAGGCGAATTCGCATCAACAATTTGAACCAATAAGTGCGGGAGTCCCATTTCTTTCATCGCTGTAACCCGGTTCGCCCCATCCAGAACCATAAATTGGCTGCCAGCATCGCCAATTGGAATTACTACTGGAGGCTTGTACAAGATGCGCGAGGATTTAATCCGTTCTAATAGAGGGAGGGTACGCTGGGGGTCATGATGCTCGTGAAGGCAAATGGTTTCTGCTGGAAGAATATCCAGAGAGGGGTAGCGTTGAATAGTGGTCATTAAAAGTCCTGTTCTGGGACGAATCTGGAACTTTAGGGACAGGCAAATCCCTGGTGCTGCTCAAAGGTTTCTGAAAAATTATGTCTGCCGGAGCCATCACAGGCTGCCCTGAAAAAATAATAGGGGGTCTGGGCAGGGAACGCTACGGCTTGTAGAGCTGCCAAGCTTGGATTGGCGATTGGGGTTGGCGGTAAACCTGAATATAAATAGGTGTTATAAGGTGAGAGCACCTCTAAATGTTCATAGGTTAGGGGATTCGTCCACCATGAATTTTGTTCGTTATTATACCCGAGGGCATATTGTACGGTAGGGTCTGTTTCTAATTTCATTGAAATTTCTAATCGATTGAAGAATACCGAAGCAATGATTGGCATCTCATCATTGTTTATGGCCTCTCTTTGGATGATCGAGGCTAAGATAAGGGCTTGATGCAGGGTCAGTCCTTGCTGTTCAATTCCTTCAAGAGTTTTTGGCGGCAGGCTCTCTTCAAATCTTTCTAACAAGAATTGAACCAATTGTTCGGCTTTGATCGTTCGTTCAACTTCATAAATCCCTGGCGGAAAAAAGCCTTCTAATGAAGCCCCTACCGGCACGTCCTGCATGATTGGAAGATTGGGATATCGTTGATTAGCTGCCTGGAGAAATTCCTCGGGCGTTATTTCAATTCCTGTTGAGGGAAGGCTTTCTGCGATTTCTTCCATTCTCCAACCTGGCAAAATGGACACTTTTACAAACCATGGTGTGGCATCCAACAGCGTATTGGCAATTTCCACAGCGGACATACCCTTGTTTAACCGGTAGGTTCCTGCCTGAAGCTGGGTATCGAGCCCTGCATAGATTAAGTAGTCTCGAAACAGGGTGCTGTTGAAAATTAATCCATTATCAGCCAGTTCGGTAATAATCGAATCGGTTGGTTGGTCTAGTTCAATCGATATGTCCACAATGTCAGTATCAATCCCCACCGGCTCTAAGAGAAGGGGTTGCTAATATTAGTGCACCGATCGTGATGATAAGGAAAACAGAAGAAAATTTAGAGCGAGTTCTTTTCATCGGGGTTTGCAGTGGGATTCATATCAAGATAGGATTGCAGGATGACGGCAGCAGCAGTTTCATCCAAATGGCCGCGCCTGTTTTTTCGGCTTGATCCAAATTTTATTTTGCTTTTGACAGCTTGTTGGGTGCTGAAACTTTCATCCCACAACTCAACGGGTATAGACGATGACGAGCGGATTTCAGCTGCCAGCCGGGCTGCTTTTCGTCCGGAAAAATTAGGTTTCCCATCCACGTCGGTAGCTTGCCCGACCACGATTTTGGTAACCTTTTCTTTTTCAGCAAGTTCAACAATTCTCTGTGCATCACCCTTGCGGCTTGAATGTGGCATGACCATCAGCGGGCGTGCCAGGGTGGCAGAGATGTCACTAATGGCGATGCCGATATTCTTTTCACCAGGGTCTATACCAAGAATGCGCAAATTTTCGTTCCTAATGCAGGGTGACTGTTTCAATCCTCAGTTCTGATAATGGAATCAACGGCCACCATTCTGGAAATAAGGATATTGTTGGTCCTTGTGATAACCCCATTTCCTTTTTAAATATTTGAGTTGCTTTTTCCGGGGTACGGCCAAGGATTTGGTCAATCGTTTGGGGAAGAGCCTGAATAGTAAAGATCTTTCGAGAGATTTCTACTTCCCAGACGACTTGTTCTGTATCGCCAACCTCTGGGGGTGTGACAGATTCTATTTGTATTGTCTGAGGTTGAGCGCTGTAACCATCAGGTAGAGTGACATCCAAGATAGCATTTCCCATGGTTTGGATCTCGTTCCATTTTAGATAAAGGATTTCGTATTCTACTCTAAGCAGCAGGGACAAGGTGGAGCTGGGTTCTGGTTCTTGGGGAGTGAAGGTTTCTTCCAGGATGACCGCCGTCCGAGGTTCAGTATCCACAATAATATCTTTTTCTTCAAGGAGGAGGGCAGCCTCATCAAGGGCTGTTTGCCAAAGAGATGCCAACAAATCCTCAGAAAGAGTTTGGTAATCATCAAGTGTGGGAGAACGACTCAACCGTTCATCTCCCCCTGTGGTTGGTTCGGGGTTCGTCGCGGTCAAACTGCGGGATAGATCGCCCTCGATAACAACCAATGAATTCTCAGGGAGATTTCCTTGCGGACCTGGATTGGTGCACTCAATGGGAACCCTGGTAGTCGCACCCGATTCGGGGTTGATCGTGGTTTCGCTTAAGGTTGTGAAGCGATACGGAGAATTTGGATCTGTTGTGCGGATGATGGTTCCCTGAGGAATGGTAATCTCCTGGTCCGTCAGGTTTGTAAATACGATTAATCCTTTGGCTGGGTTATCCGGGATTCCAGTTTGTCCCGACGGTTCCCGTTCTCGACGTCCTTCCACAGTAATAGTCAGAAGGTGTGCGGGGATTGCGCCGGAGAGGTTGTACGTCTGGTACTCTTGGTTTGCAGAAATGGTAAGGGGGAGCGTTTGGGTCTCAAATTTGGGAAGGTATTCAATTCGGGCACCAGGGATCAGGAAAGCTGCCAAAACCAGTACCGATACGATGCTGATGATAAAGGCCGTTATTCTAAAAGCCTTGGTTTGCGTCCAGGCAGGAGGAGAAGAGTCTTGGATCAGTCTGGCTAGTTCTTCCCTTGAGCGTTTGTTTGCAGGACGTTGTATTTCTTGGTGAGGAGGTAAGGTGTATTCCCATGCCACCCGCTGAGCTTGTCGGAGCGACCGGAAAACGGGAATTCCTAACTCAGAAGCGAAATCAACAACCTCTCTTTTTTTGCACACTAGAGCCAATTTCATCTCAGAAGATTGGCATCTGCGGTGGATCAGCTTAAGGTCCAACTTGCTAGCCAGCGGAACGCCGCGCACCGGCCAGATCATGATGACTCGATCTGCCTGACCCCAATTGAGTTTGTCTAGTACCGAGTGGCGGTCGTCAAAAGATTCCAGATGGAGGATTTGCGTTTTCACAGGTGCTAGGCCAATTTCCCCTCAACCCAAGGAACAACTTTCTGCAGAGCTTCTTCCAGTTTGGAGGCATCTTTGCCCCCAGCCTGTGCCATATTTGGACGACCGCCGCCGCTGCCGCCAACCACTTCCGCAACCACCTGTACCAAATCACCTGCTTTTAATCCTTTTTGAACCAGGTCATCGGTGATGGCTGCAATGATGGCAGGCTTATCATCAATCACTGCGCCTAATACGGCGACACCGCTCTGGGTTTGCTGGCGAAACCGGTCGCTCATATCTCTCAGGGTGTCTCTGCCAGCCTCTGGCAGAATGGCGGTTAATACCCGGATGCCTTGGACTTCGACAGCATTTTTAATTTGCTCCTCAAATGATTCTCCAACCAACTCGCGACGCAGGGCGGCATTTTCTTTATGGGTATCTGCTAGGTCTGATACTAAAGTCTCGGTCTTTTCGAGCAGCTGATCGGGAGAGGTTTTTAATAAATCTGAGAGCTTTTCGATTTCAGCGATCCGCTGCTGGACGATCTGGTAAGCGCGCCGGCCGGAGACGGCTTCGATACGGCGGATACCAGAGGCAACACTACCCTCACTTGTGATCAGGAAGGTTCCAATTTCTCCAGTTGAGTCGACGTGGGTCCCCCCGCACAATTCATATGAGAAAGGGTGGTCTCCACCAATTTGGATCGTCCGGACAATGTCGCCGTATTTTTCCCCAAACAGCGCTCTTGCCCCTTCAGATTTTGCCTGATCGAGGGGCTTGTGCTCAATTTTCAATGCAAAATTATTGAGAATATGCCGGTTAACCCCAGCCTCAATTTCGGTTAACTGCTTTTTCGTTAGAGCTTGTGGATGTGTGAAGTCGAAGCGCAAACGGTCTGGAGCCACCAATGATCCGGCTTGTCTGGCATGGGAACCCAGGACACGGTCAAGTTCAGCGTGCAGCAGGTGAGTGGCAGTGTGATTCCGCATGATATCCTGTCTGCGTGGTAGATCGACGATCCCGACAGCCAGATCTCCGACAGAGGGGCTGCCTTTAGTCACCCTGCCGCGATGAGAGATTAGCCCCGCTGCAGGTCTCCGGGTATCGGTGATTTCAATCTCCCAGCCTTTTTCCTGCGAGAAGATCTTCCCAGTATCTGAAACTTGTCCTCCAGCAGAGACATAGAACCCAGTTTCGGGGAGAATGACCTCGACCTGATCTTCCGGTTTGGCGACTTTTAAAGTCTGCCCATCCGAGATCATTGCCAGCACCTCCCCTTTAACACGAAGCAGGTGGTAAGGGTCGTATTTAACCCCTGAGCTTGGCAGTTTTCCTTGTTCTTGGAGCTTTTCGAAAATGGTGTGGAAGAATTCTGCATCTTCTCCGCCCAGATCTCCCATGGCTTTTCCGCTGCCAGAAGCCAGACGGTGTTCTTCCATCGCCTCTGCAAAACCACGCTCGTCGACTTTAAGACCATATTCCAATGCGATATCGCGCGTGATCTCGAGGGGAAGTCCGTGGGTTGCATAAAGGTCGAATGTGAGCTTTCCAGGCAAAATGGACTGGTTTTTAGCCTTGGCATCGTTAATCATGTTCTCAAGTTGAGCGATCCCACCTTCAACGGTTTTTTGGAATCGCTCTTCTTCTCTTGTGAGCTGGGTGAGGATAATCTCGCGGTTTTTAATCAGTTCCGGATAGGCTCCTCCATACAAATCGATGACCACTTTGGCGACTTCTGCCATAAAGGGTTCATTCATTTGGAGCTTCGAGGCAAAACGAGCTGCCCGACGGATGATCATCCGTGTTACATAGTTGCGGCTCATGTTACCAGGGATCACACCATCCGCAATCAGGAAAGTCGCAGCACGAGAATGGTCGGCAATCACCCGATATGGGGTGAAATACTGCTCGCGCTGTTCGTCTGTATGCCCCATCAGTTCTTGGATTTTTAGGATAATTGGCCAGAACAAATCTGTCCGGTAATTTGAGGTCTTCTTCTGGAGAACGGAGACAATCCGGTCAAATCCCATTCCGGTATCGACATGGGTAGCCGGAAGCGGCTCAAGGGTCGTGGGACCAGTTCGGTTGTACTGCATAAAGACTAAATTCCAGATTTCAACAAATCGGGGTCCATCCAGGTCGGGTCTTCCGTCTTCGAGATAGGTGATCTCACCATAAGCAGGTCCAAGGTCGATGTGGATTTCTGAATTTGGACCACAAGGACCGGTGTTGGCCATTTCCCAGAAATTATCCTTCCGTCCAAAAAAGAGAATGTGGTCAGGGTTCAGGCCGGGTTGATCTTTCCAGTAGGTGGCGGCTTCGTCGTCGGTGGGGATTTCTCCAAGTTCATCTTTGAAGACAGTGACATAGAGATTTTCACCTGGGATTCCCCAAACTTCGGTGAGCAATTCCCATGCCCATGCAATCGCTTCTTTCTTATAGTAATCTCCAAAGGACCAATTTCCCAGCATTTCGAAAAATGTATGGTGAGTGTCATCCATGCCTACGTCTTCTAGATCGTTGTGTTTACCAGCGACCCGCATACATTTTTGCGAGTTGACTGCCCGGCTATAGTCCCGTTTATCCGTTCCAAGAAAAACATCCTTAAACTGAACCATCCCAGAATTGGTGAAGAGTAATGTTGCGTCCTCTCCGGGTACCAACGAGGAAGATGGCACGAAAGTCCCTTATTTTATCATCCGAGAGAGGATGCGAGCCTCGAAAAATCCATGCCAGTTGGCTGCTGGAAGAGGCGTAAATCGAAGTAATGGGCAGCGGCAATTAGATGATCAAAGATCTCTGCTTGAATGGCTTCGTACTGGCCCCATTCTGTGGTTTTGGTGAATGCATACACCTCTATCGGCAAACCATGATCGGATGGGGCCAGTGCGCGTACGAGGAGCGACATTTTTTCCTGGTGAATATCTGGCCGGGTTCGGAGGTAATGTTCAATATACGCCCGAAAAACTTCAGCATTGGTGATGTTAGGGCCATCTAGGGGAGGATCGTATCCTTCTGGTTGGGCTGTTTGGTAGGATTGAATCTGGGACCTCTTTTCCTGGACAAAATCTCGGACGAGATCGATCTTCTCCAACTTCTCAAGCATTTTAGGGTCGCAAAATTTGATGCTGGTGATATCGATGTTCAAGGACCGCATAATCCGTCGAGCACCGCTTTCCTGCATGCCGCGCCAGTTGATGTAAGCCACATCGAGGATTTTAGAGGTCGGGATGATCGAGATGGTGTTGTTAAAGTTTCGGATTTTGATCGTATGCAGGCTGATATTTTGGACATCCCCATCTGCATTGTAACTGGGCACTTCTACCCAGTCCCCTTCTTTTAATAGGTCATTGGCCGCAATTTGGATGCTGGCGACAATTGACAAGATAGTGCTCTGGAATATAAGCAGCAGGACCGCAGTGGCAGCCCCAATGCCAGTGAGTAATACGATAGGTGATTTACCAGTTACCAGAGAAATGGAGATGATCACGGCGATGATCAGGATGAGCAGTTTCACCAGATCGAGATATCCTTGGATCGCTACTCCGTTGTAAGACGGGCTGCTTTCATAAATTTGATTAAAAGCATTTAAAAGGGAATTTATGGTGAGTGCTGAAATCCAGATAATCAAGACTAGAGAAGCTTTTTCAATGATTACCTGGTAGTCGGGTACCCAATCGGCGAAGGCATAGATAATCACTAAGGGAGCTAACCAGGCAACTCTGAAAGGTTTTAGGTGGGCCACAATGATATCGTCGTTTTTGGTCTCAGTCCTCCCAGCTAGATAGATAAGGGCGCGCCCGACAATAAATCGTCCCACAAGATAGACAAGGGTGCTTAGCACAACCGTGCTGAGTACGGCTAACCAGGGACGATTTTCAATGAAAAATATAATTTCTTCGTTTGTCATTTTTGCTCCGTGAAATGGATCATGAAATCATTTATTTTTTTACGAAATTCAACCCTGCAGCAGAGGTCTTATGCCAATATAACACCCTCATGTTTGAGTAAGGCGATCTTTCTCTTGCTGCCCATCACGCCTCCATAACCGCCAAGTGTTCCATCGGCACTCAATACACGATGACATGGAATTATAATCGGAATTGGGTTCCTGCGTAGTACCTGACCAATGGCTCTAGAGGCATTCGGGTTCTCGATGGCTTCTGCGATTTCCCCATAAGTTGTGGACGCGCCAAAGGGGATTTCTCGAACGTATTGAAGTATTTCCTGCTGAAAATCAGTAAGCTCTGAGACGTCAAGCGTGAGGGATAAGGGAATCGGGGTTTTATCCTGACAGTAATTTTGGATGGCGGTTTGGTAGGGGGATAATTTTTCCGGGCTGTAAAGTATATTGGGCTGTTGCTCGTGTTCGATTGATTTCGCAATCTTTGCAATAAATTCAGCAGCATCATCATCGAAGCGGAGGTACTTAAGACCAAGATCAGTGGCTGCCAACCATATTTTTCCCAAAACGCCTGATTGAAACTCCGAATAATAAATATTTGAACTGGGGTTGCCTTTCTGCTCCATCTGCCAATCCTTTAGAGATCTGGGGCTGGTCGGATATATTTCCCTTCATTATAGCTGAGTTTGATAGCTAGCAAGGAATTAAACTGGGAATTTTGAATTGTTGACTGAAAGAAAAAAGCTTAGGATATAATGATGCAGTAATTTTATCGATAATAAGGAGAAGCAGATTTGAGGCGATACCTGTATTTTTCTGTTTTTTCATCTGGTTTGGTCACTCTAACCGTGGAGCTAAGCGCGTCCAGGCTTTTAGGTAATGTGTTTGGCACCAGCAATCTGGTTTGGGCAAGTATTATCGGACTGATTTTGATTTACCTAACAGCTGGTTATTTTTTAGGCGGTAAGTTGGCAGATCGGCGGCCTCATCCGCAGGTATTTTTCTCGGTAATGTTGTGGGGAGCTTTCACGGCCGGGGTTGTCCCTCTTGTTTCCCGACCTTTGCTGCGGGCGGCAGCCACGGCATTTGACCAGCTTCAAATGGGAGATCTAATCGGATCATTTGTGGTGGTAATGGTGTTGTTTATCATCCCGGTCACACTTCTAGGGATGGTTTCTCCATTCGCCATCCGGTTGGCAATTACAAAACCTGAAGAAGCAGGGGGGATATCCGGCAGGATCTATGCCATCTCAACCTTGGGGTCGTTTATCGGCACTTTTTTGCCTGTCCTATTGTTGATTCCGCTTTTAGGAACGACAAATACCTTTATCACCGCCAGTCTGTATTTGATGATAGTTGCCCTGGTGGGCTTGGGCAAAAGTGAAGGCTGGAAAAAGGTGCTGGTGTGGTTGTGGATGCCGGCTTTGCTGGCGTTATTTGCTGTGCTTTGGGCAAGCGGGGCGTTGAAAAATACCCCTGGTCAAGTTTTTGAAGCTGAATCGGCATACAATTATATTGAGGTGATCCAGGAGAACGGCTATACCATGCTGCGCTTGAACGATGGGCAGGGGGTTCATTCCATCTATCACCCTGACGATTTGGATTACGGCGGCCCTTGGGAACAATTCCTGGCCGGACCATTTTATTACCCCGGTCAGCGTCCAGAAGATGTAAAAAGGATTGCCATTATAGGTTTAGCAGCCGGCACAACCGCTCGGCAGGCAACGGAAGTCTTCGGAGCGGTGCCGATTGATGGTTATGAAATTGACCCTTCGATTATCGAGATCGGTCGAGAATATTTTGGCATGACGATGCCAAACCTAAATGCCTACGCGGTGGATGGCCGCTGGGGTTTGTACACCAGCGAAAGGCAATACACCCTGATCGGGGTCGACGCCTACCGTCCCCCGTATATTCCCTGGCATCTGACGACTCAAGAATTCTTCCAGCTTACAAAAGACCACCTGACAGAGAATGGTGTCTTGGTGATCAATGTCGGGCGCACACCAACCGACCGGAGTTTGATCGATGCTCTGGTTACCACTTTAAGGACAGTTTTCCCAAGTGTCCATGTTATGGATGTCCCAAACTCGTTGAACTCGATGGTCTATGCCACAGTGGTTCCCACCACTTTTGAGGATATAGTCCGCAATTACGCTGCTATGAGGGATGATCCTGATATCCATCCGCTGCTGTTAACAGCAATGGAAAGAGTAATCCTTAATGACCAACCAATCCCTGGGGCTACAATAGTTTTCACCGACGATAAAGCACCCGTTGAGTGGGTGGTCAATAAAATGGTTTTAGATTTTATATTTACCGGAGAATATGAGGTGCTGCAATGATTGAATCCCCAGGATTGAAGAAATTCGTACAGGTTGTAGTTGCTGTGGTGGTATTTCTCTTATTGATATTAACTGGCATCCGTTTGCTGCTTACCGAGACTTTTGTTCGATTCGAATATAACCAAGATAGCTTCCCGGCTGATCCCTACGGTATGACGAAAGAAGAGCGCCTGAAATATGCCCCGATTGCGTTAGAATTTTTGCTGAATGGGGCTGAAGACTCCTTTTTAGGCGATTTAAAATTTGACGATGGCACCATTTTGTATAATGAGCGTGAATTGAGTCACATGGTAGATGTACAAGCCCTGACGCAAGTATTTTTAAAAGTCTGGTATGTCAGTGCCGCAGGCTTTTTAGTGATATGGGTTTGGGCTTGGCGCGGAAATTGGCTGGATGAATTTCGTAGGATGCTCTCTGTGGCGGGATTAAGCACTATTGTTGTGCTCGGAACCTTGATCTTGCTCATGCTGCTTTCCTTTGACATGATCTTTGTCGGGTTTCACCGAATATTCTTCCAAGGAGACACCTGGTTGTTCCTGTATTCCGATACTTTGATTCGACTATTCCCTGAGAAATTCTGGCGGGACGCTTTCATTCTTGTGGGCGCGTTTTCTTTCCTCGGCGGAATAACGCTGTGGCTGGGACTGAGGAAGAAGTCTTCTTGAAATAAGCGCTATAAATGCTGTATTGATTTTCACCCAATCATCGATTCCCCTAGAAAAATAAAACCACCAACTGGAGGCGACAGCTGGTGGTTTTTTACTGGAGAAAGCTCCAGCGCTTGCCATTCGGCAAGCCAAGAATAAGGTAGAACTGAGGGCGTCAGTCCTCCTTTCCTTGCGGTTTAGAATTTTCGGTTGGTCGGTCTTTCATAATAAATGTGGGTACTTCTTCCAACCTGAAATTTTTGAGTGGACCTGTTCTCTCCATGGCTTTTGAAATCATCCGGGGGGTATCTTGCACGAATTTGACTTCTAATCCTGCCAGAGAAATGGTATCCCCAGAATAGAGTACGCTTTTACTGACTTTTTTCCCGTTTACCGATGTGCCGCCGGTGGAGTTTAGATCAAGGAGGATGTACTGGTTATCTACCATGCGGATCTGAGCATGATTGCGCGACACCCTGGGGTCATTAAGCACAACATGGTTATCCAGCTTGCGTCCCATGTTGGTAAGCGCCCCGCTGATTTGGTACACTTCACTATTGACGATAAGGTATGCGCTTGAAGAACTTTCTAAGCTTGTAGATTTATTATCTGCCATTTCAATGTTCCTGTTATGTGTTGATGCAAATATGGCACATCTATAGTGTGCCATAACTGTTTTTAACTGCCGTATTAATACCGTAACAAGAGTGTGACGTGAGAATTTATCACACATTATTAGCGATGAGGAAGGACTTTAAAAGATGAGGCGCATAGTAATTGGGACGCCGTCTGTGTCCTTAACCAGGTTAGGGATCTATGCCCCGAATTTGATCAATTTTCCAGCATGGCCCAACGCAAGGGGTAAGGTTTGCGTGGCATGAAACGTACCCAATCCCCCCATAGCGCAGAACCGCTCTCCAAATATTGACTGAGCATCTGGCATCCCGAACTCTGGTGACCACAGCAGGAAGGGTACCGGGTGCCAGGAATGGGATTTCATTCTTGCTGGAGTGGAGTGATCACCGGTAATCATAAGAACGTCCGGGTTGAGAGCCAGCAGATCGGGCAATGCCTGATCTACACTTTCGATGATTTTAACCTTCCCCTCAAAATTCCCATCTTCGCCCATACTGTCTGTTTTTTTGATGTGGATGAAGAAAAAATTGTGGTCTTCCCATACCTGCTTTGCCGCCGCAAATTCATCCTTGGGACTGTCTCCATCAAATTCGATAACTTTCATGCCAACCAAGTCAGAAACCCCACGGTACATCGGGTACACTGCAATGCAGCAGGCGTCTAACCCAAATGCCTGGTTGAACTGTGGCAATCCGGGGTTTGTAGCAAATCCACGCATGGTAAAGGAGTTGGCTTTTGGCTGGTCAGCGATTAACTGTCTGGCTTCTCCAGCCCATTGGCGGAATTTTTCTGCTGTTTTTTCAGCCTTTGGGTCAAGAGCTTCGATTGGTAAGGCTGGCACCCCGGTTTCTTGTGGATCTGTATCTCCAATTTCGGGGGAGAGACCTTCTCCTCGCATCAGAATAGCGAAGCGGTGTTCCTTGACCTGCTTGACGGTGATATCCACCCCCGGGACTGAAATGGTTTGTAATTTCTCTACGATTGGTAGGGCATCCTCGTTGGAGATTCGACCTGCTCTGCGGTCCAGAATGATTCCATTGCGATCAACGGTAGCAAAATTGCACCGGACAGCAATATCGCCTAGTTTAAGACTCAGCCCTATGCCGCAAGCTTCAAGCGCTCCTCGACCGACCACATATTCAATCGGATCGTATCCAAAAAGAGATAGATGGGCAGGACCCGATCCAGGTGTGATTCCGTGGCGGATGGGAATGGTCTGGCCCAAACTTCCTTCAGCGGCCAGTCTGTCCATGTTTGGCGTATTTGCGGCTTCTAGTTCGGTTGGTCCGCCTTTTACAATCGGTAATCCTCCCAAGCCGTCCATAACCAGCAGGACAATCTTCTTTTGGTTTTCTTCCAACAAGTCTTTCAGGTAATCAAATGGCATGGTATTTCCCTTCTTTCAGGTAAAAAAATATCCCTGCAGATTTCTGCAGGGATATTATATAACTGTTTTAAAGGATTAGCGGACAGCTTCCTCGGTTTCGTTGTCGAAAATATGGAAGTTTTCCATGTTGAAAGATACTTCAACATCTTGCCCGAATTGATAGTGAGAACGAGGGTCTACCCGTCCAATATAGCCTGAGTGGTCTCCAGTGGTCAGGTAAACGAAAATCTCGTTTCCCATCAACTCGGTGACTTCTACCTTGGCTTTTACGTTTGCTGGCTTGATCCCCTGAGGCTGGAATAAGGGGTTGTGGATATCTTCTGGACGGATTCCAAAGGTAACCGATTTCCCAGCGTAGCGTTGGTACAAAGAGTTTTTGCTTTCAGGGATGGGTAGTTTGAAAGACTGTCCGTCAAAGTACAGCTTCCCATCCTCTTGAACAATATTGCCCTCAAAGAAGTTCATCGAGGGAGACCCGATGAAGCCAGCCACGAATTTATTGGCGGGGTAATCATAAAGGTTTTGCGGGGTATCCACTTGTTGCAGAATACCTAATTTCAGTACAGCAATCCGGTCCGCCATCGTCATAGCTTCAGTCTGGTCATGGGTGACGTAGATGAAGGTGGTCTCAAGCTGCTTATGCAGTTTGCTGATCTCCGAACGAGTTTGGACGCGCAGTTTCGCATCCAAGTTAGAGAGAGGCTCGTCGAGCAGGAAGACATTCGGTTCCCGCACAATTGCCCGGCCGAGGGCGACACGCTGACGCTGACCGCCAGAAAGCTGGCGCGGTTTCCTGTCGAGCAGTTCTTCAATTCCTAGGATTTGAGCGGCATCGTTTACCCGGCGTTTGATCTCCTCCTTGTCCATTTTGCGGAGCTTTAGACCGAAGGCCATATTGTCGAAAACAGACATATGAGGATAAAGAGCGTAGGATTGAAAGACCATGGCAATATCACGGTCTTTCGGGGGAATATCGTTCACTACCCTGTCTCCGATTTTGATCTGACCTTCGGAGATCTCTTCCAGCCCTGCCAGACATCTCAGAGCTGTTGACTTACCACAACCTGAAGGACCAACAAGGACAAGGAATTCTTTATCCTTGATGTCGATGTTCAAGTCGTTTACAGCGACCACGTCGCCAAATCTTTTGTAGACATGATCATACGTTACACTTGCCATAATCTTTTACCTCGCTTTCGTCGCATGTATAGTGATTTGATTATACCGTATTTGGATGATTTAATAAATATTTTTATCCAAGTTTCACCCGTAAATAGAAATTGAAACCAAAACATCAACGGTAGATAAACAGGTTGTGAATTCGAGCGTTCAAAATCGGAAGATTCCTTACTTAATCCTTGCTCAAATCCAGACGACATCTTAGAATGGTGTTATGTCCGATTCCTCTTCCTCGAAAATCAGCCCAGTAAGGCAGCAATATCTTGATATTAAAGCCAAGCATAAAAATGCGATTCTATTCTTCCGCCTGGGGGACTTTTATGAAACTTTTGATGATGACGCGGAACTCGTCTCCAAAGAACTGGATATTGTCCTGACTTCACGTAATGTGGCGAAGGGGGTGCGGGTTCCCATGGCAGGAATCCCCCACCATGCAATGGAAAATTACCTTTCACGACTGATTGAAAAGGGATATCATGCAGCAATCTGTGATCAAATTGGTGACGAGCCGATTAACGGGCTGATGCCCAGAGAAGTTGTGCGGATTATCACTCCAGGGACGATCGTTGAGCCGGGATTATTACCAGGAGATCGAAACAACTACCTCGTTGCCATCGTGATTGAAGAGTCGCATGCAGGCATCGCCTACGTCGATATCACTACGGGGGAATTTGGCACGACGGAAGTCACTGGCCAGGATATCTGGAATACGGTTCGAGCAGAGTTAAACCGCCTAAGGCCGGCGGAAATATTGGGCTAGTTGGGTTTGGGCTCAGGGGACACTCTCTGGCAGTTCGGTCGGCTGGAGGAATATTGCAGTATCTGCGTGAAACTCAACCTGCTGCCCTCAATTTACTAAAAAACCTCAGTTTTTACAGCCTGGACGAGTTTATGGTGCTGGATGCAAACACGCGTCGTAACCTCGAATTGATAGAAACACTCAGAGATGGTCGAGTAAAGGGTTCTTTGTTGGGTGTGCTGGATAAGACCATATCACCCATGGGTGCCAGATTATTGGGCCAGTGGGTCAGCCGCCCGCTGCTGGATGTGGAGGCGATTTCTTCAAGACAGGCTGGTGTGACCTATTTTTATGAAGATGGTTTGGGGCGTGCTGAGGTGCGCTCTGTGTTAAAGCCTTTGAATGACCTGGAACGGTTGACGAACCGGGTGGTAGGTGGAACGGCCCAGCCGCGCGATTTGGTGGCCATTCGAGAAACATTAGCCCAAATCCCTACTTTATTTGGACTTATTGAATCAAATGGCGGCACTCTGGATAATTTGTTGAGCAGATTTTCTCTCTGTGAGGATGAGCTCATTTTGCTGCAAACAGCCCTGGCAGATGATCCACCCGCAACCCTGCAAAATACTGGGATTTTCCGGACAGGATATTCAGAAGAACTGGATTCGGTGCTGGAGAGTTCGGAGTTTGCCCGAACGTGGATTGCAGGTCTGGAAAAGGTGGAACGAGAAAGGCTGGGGATAAAATCCCTCAAAGTTGGCTACAACAAGGTTCATGGGTACTACATTGAGGTAACCAAAACCAATACCGATGCTGTACCTGATAACTATATTCGTAAACAAACCTTGGTCAATGCAGAACGTTACATCACTCCGGAAATGAAAGATTATGAAGCCCAGGTGATGCATGCGGAAGAAAGAATCCATGAGATCGAATTGAGGTTGTTTAAGGAACTTTGTGGTTCGATAGCCCATTCAGCTAATCGTTTGCTGTCAACCTCAAGGGTGATTGCTGAAATTGATGTTTTGAGCACGCTGGCTGAGGTTGCGGCTGTGCAGGGATACAGCTGCCCTAAGGTAGTGGCAGAGGATGTAATGGATATCCGGGACAGCCGCCATCCCGTGGTTGAGCATACCTTGAGGAGCGGGGAACGTTTTGTGCCCAATGATGTTATCTTTGAAGAAGGCGAGCGGATTCGAATAATCACTGGGCCAAATATGAGCGGTAAATCGACATATCTGCGTCAGGTGGCATTGATCGCACTGCTGGCTCAGATGGGCAGCTATGTACCCGCTGCAGAAGCAAAAATTGGATTAGTTGACCGGATATTCACCCGGATTGGCGCCCAGGATGAGATCCACGCAGGGCAGTCCACCTTTATGGTGGAAATGGTTGAAACTGCCAATATCCTCAACCATGCCACTGGCAGGAGCTTATTGATCTTGGATGAGATTGGAAGAGGGACCAGCACCTATGATGGGGTTTCAATTGCCTGGTCAGTTGTCGAGTATCTTCACAACCATCCAAACCTGAGACCAAAAACATTGTTTGCCACGCATTACCATGAATTAACCCAGCTCGCTGATCTTTTACCCGGGGTTCGCAACTACAATGTGGCAGTCAGCGAAGCGGATAATAAAGTTGTATTTTTACATAAGATTGTGCCAGGCGGTGCAGACCGGTCGTATGGCATCCATGTTGGTCAATTAGCTGGCCTGCCGCGACCCGTGGTGCAGCGCGCTCAGGAAATTCTGATGCAGTTGGAAGCATCATCTGGGAGTGCCATCAAGATCAATCCAAACGCCCCCAAACAGATTGCATTATTCCCGGAAACGAACCCCTTGATCGAAGAACTGGAAAAGATCGATATCAACGCCTTAAGTCCAATGGAGGCTCTCAACAAACTGTATGAATGGCAGCGGCGATTCCTCGAAGAAAAAACTAAAAAAGGGTCTCAATCATCGTGACTAAATTTGGCGGCCAGAGTATGGTTGGGCGTTTACGTAGAGTGTTGGTGCGCAAACCTGATCAAAACTTTGGTGATGCTGACCCTGCTCAATGGCATTACACGCAACGCCCTAATCTTTCAAAAGCTGCACGGGAACATGACCGGCTTGTTCAGATTCTGGCAGATTTTGGTGCTGAGATAATTTTCCACGAAGAACCCCTTCCGCACCATGCGGATGCAGTTTTTGTTCACGACCCTGTTCTGATTTGCGACCGAGGAGCCGTGATCCTTAAAATGGGAAAAAATCTTCGGCGGGGAGAGGAAGACGCTATTGCCAAAAGCCTGCAAAAAGCGGGGGTTCCGGTTCACTATCGAATGGAAGGAGATGCCCAGTGTGAGGGTGGGGATCTGCTTTGGTTGGACGATGAAACCCTCGCGGTTGGATTGGGCTACCGGACGAATTTAGAAGGTTTCAGGCAGCTAGGTTTGGCTTTACCAGGCGTTGAGTTAATCCCTGTTCAACTTCCACATTACCGTGGACCGGATGCCTGTTTGCATCTCATGTCCACCATCAGCATTGTGGATAGTGATCTCGCAGTGGTTTACCGTCCTTTGACATCGGTAGTGTTTTTGCAGGAGTTAATTCGAAGAGGATTTGAGTTGGTGGATGTTCCCGAAGAGGAGTTTGAGCGTATGGGGCCAAATGTTTTGGCGTTGAGTCCCAGAGAATGTGTCATGCTGGAGGGGAGCCCAAGTACTACCAAGCGGTTGGAATCTGCTGGGTGTCATGTGACAACCTATAATGGGGAGCAGCTTTCTTGGGTAGCAGAAGGTGGGCCGACGTGCCTGACTCGACCAATTTTACGAGGATGAGACCTATGATAAATCCACAAGACGAAAAACGATGGATGAATTGGTTTAATCAAACCCATACCGGGACCGCAGTGGAAAACCTGGAAATTTCGATCCACGCGATTAATTCGGAGCAAATTATCTTGAAGATGCCGATCACCGATAAAGCGCGCCAGCCCTATGGACTTCTGCATGGCGGAATCAGCATGGTGTTGGCGGAGACCGCGGCCAGTATGCACGCCTGTTGGGGTGTTGACCTGACAAAAATGTTGCCTGTCGGGATAGAGATCAATGGGTCCCATGTCCGATCTGCTAAAGAAGGGGTGGTCCGTGCAGAAGGTAAAGTCGTGCGCCGGACCCGGTCGATCATTGTGCATCAAGTGGATATTATTTTAGACGAAACAGATCAATTACTTTGTACTGCCAGAGTAACCAATTTTTATAAGAAGGTTGGAGAGGACAACACATGAACAAAATCTCGGGTTGGCTGATAAGGCTATCAAAGGGCTGGTTGGTTGTCGTGTCGATCATTGTTTTTGTGCTGTTTATGATCTTTGTGCTTCCCGGTCAGTCGGCAAAAGCTGAGCAATATGCTCAGGGCAGTGGGTCTCCGGATACCTCTTTTTATTACACCCCCGAAAAACTGTTTGAATTGGCTGAGACATATGGAGCAGACGGCCGGCAGGCGTACGTAAGGGCACGGTTCAGTTTTGACCTCATCTTTCCGTTGGTTTATGGGTTATTTCTTCTGACGACCATCAGCTGGTTGGCTGGTAGAGGGTTTGATCTGGACAGCCGGTGGCGCAATTTGACTCTTATTCCTATCGTGGGCGTAATCTTTGATCTATTAGAAAATACCTCCACCTCGCTGGTGATGTTGGGATTTCCACAGAGGAGATTATTGGCTGCGCAATTGGCTTCAATTTTTACACTCTTAAAATGGACGTTTGTTTATGGCAGTTTCATTGTCTTGGTGATAGTCTTTATCATCTGGATTTATAAAAAATTGAAGCACGGTAGTTAGGATGATTATTTTTCTGTTCGGTACCTGGGGAGCTGGCAAGTCTTATGTGGGGGATTTAATTCAGCGTGAATGCGGTTTGCTCCACATGGAAGCGGATATCCAATTCGATAAAAAAATGTTGAATGCTCTGCATGCTCGCAAATATCACCAGCTTGACCTGACCTATTATTACGACCGAGTCGTCAGGGATATTTTTAATTTTCAACGCAGGACCAATCACTTTGTGGTCAGCCAGGGAATTTACCAGGAAGTCTATCGCAAAATGATCTACAATGTTTTTGACCCGGATATCCGCTTTATTTGGGTTAAATATCAAAATACTAAACTCCAAAAGGAACGGCTCAATCAGAGAGCCGCAACCTACGGGAACCCAATTTCAGCCGAGCTGTATGACTATATGCTGGAGTATTGGGAAGATCCTACAATTCCTCATTACTCACTGATGAATGACCCTGATTTGAAGCACAGCATCAAAGCTCTGCTGAATCGTTGGGGATTATGCGTCAGCTGGGATGTCTGATTAGGAAAGAACATTGAAAGAGTATTTGGAATTGTTAAAAAAACGGCCAGGGTACCGCAATCTCTGGCTGGCATCTTTAGTAAGTTTGTTGGGGGATTGGTTTAACACAATCGCGAGCATGATGATTGTTAACCGCTACACGGAAACGGATCTGGCGATCAGTTGGATTTTGATTGCCAGGACTTTACCACGCTTTATTGTCGGACCATGGGCTGGGGTGCTGGCGGATCGAGTAAACCGTAAAACGATCATGGTAGCCGCCGATTTGATTCGCGCCGGAATAGTGGCGTCTTTTTTGTTGGTTGATCGGCCGGAACGAGTCTGGTTGATTTATTTTCTGACCACTGCACAGTTTGTTATGGCATCCTTCTTTGAGCCGGCTTCCTCAGCTATTTTGCCTGGTTTGGTAAGGGGCAGCCAGGAACTACTAAAAGCGAATGTGCTGGGGAGTATCACTTGGTCGGTAATGCTGACATTAGGTGCCGCCTTAGGCGGATTGTTTGCTGGCCTCTTTGGAGCTCAGGCCGCATTGGTCGCAGACTCTCTGACCTTTATCTGTTCTGCAATATTTGTTTCTCGAATTTCTTATCGTAATTTAAGCGATCTAACGGTGGAGTCTGGCGGAGGTTTTTCAGATATGGTGGTTGGGTTGAGGTATGTCACAGCTCGACCAAAAACTGCAGTCTTGACTTTGGTTAAAACTTTCGGCCAGATCGGTAGCGCCGATATTATGATTGCTGTATTTGCCGAACGGTACTTTCCCTATGGGCAAGAAGGAGCGACCAGCTTAGGTATTATGTTCGGGGCAGCCGGATTAGGAGCTGTACTTGGTCCTTTGTTAGCCAATCGATCGACCAAAGGAGAACCCTCAGCATTAGGCCGCGGGATTCAGGTTGGTTATGTCCTGATCCCTATCGGGTGGGGGTTGATTGGATGGTCCCCAAATTTATGGGTTGCCAGTTTAGGGATCTTGGTCAGGCTGATGGGCAGTTCGATTAATTGGACCTACAGCAATGTGCTGATCCAAACCCAGGTTACTGACAAATTTTTAGGTAGGGTTTTTGCCCTGGATCTGGCAATGTTTACTCTTGCAACATCGGCATCAATCTTTTTAACGGGCTATCTATTAGATACAATCGAAATTTCTGCCCGAAATCTGGGTTGGATTTTCTCTATAGGGAGTTTGCTCCCAGTTGTGCTTTGGTGGATATATGAGTTGAACTACTCAAATCCGGCAGTGGAAGGCGAATCGGTTTCTTAGCGCAGATCTCGGCCGAAAGGAGCGAGCGCCAGCGGAATCAGTTTAAAATGCTGGTTGCCAAAAGGAATGCCGATAATCGTAAGATACAGAATTAGCCCGTGAACCAAATGGGCGACTGCGATTTCCCACCCAAAAAAGATTGCCCAGATGAGGTTCATAACAATGTTGGCTGGCCTACCAGCGTTTTCGTTCGGGACAATTTCTCTACCAAACGGGGTGAGGGTGGCTACTCCAAGCTTTATGGTTTGGGTGCCAAAGGGTATCCCGATGATGGTCAGGCACAAGAGCAAACCGCCCAGTATATATCCCATACCTGCTAAAAAACCGCCAAAAATCATCCAGATAAGGTTCCCTAAAAAACTCATTGATTAGCCTCCTATGATGACTAAATTATATATTCAGATTTAACGGCATCAGATAAATTGGCATTTTACTTGCAACTATTTGGGGAAAGTGATCGATTACTCGTACGAGGAGTCCAGCATTGGTGAGCAAAGAACGAGCAACAGGAATAGACGTCAGCCATTATAAAAAATTGGTTGATTGGATTGAGGTAAAGAAGAGCGGGGTGCAATTTGCTATCCTCAAGGCAACCGAGTCAGATAATTTTGTTGACCCAAGATTTGATTACAACTGGAGCCGGACCCGCCGCCAAGGCATGATTCGCGGGGCGTACCATTTTTTCAGACCCTTAGTGGATCCAGTCCGCCAGGCTAACAACTTCCTTAAAATTGCTGGCAGGATTCTTCACCAAACAGACCTCCCCCCTGTTTTGGATATTGAATCATATCCCGATTTTGTTGCCAGGGAATGGAAGCAAATTAGTCTTGATGATAGATTGCGGAGAATTCAAATTTGGCTGCAGACAGTCGAATCTGCCACTGGTCGAACTCCAATCATCTATACAAATTATTACTCCTGGCGAGATTATCTTGGCAACACGGAGAAGTTCTCCCGAAATCCGTTGTGGATTGCCGCTTACAAGGTCAATTCACCAAAGATCCCTGCCAATAACTGGGGCGGAAAGGGTTGGACGTTTTGGCAAACCAGCGAGAAAGGCATTGTACCTGGAATTCGCGGGGAAGCGCCTTGCGTGGATATGGATGTTTATCGAGGAACAATTGAGGATCTTAAATCTTGGTTAAAGATTGAGGGGCCACGGGCATTACCGCCAGCTGTTACCAATGGAGATATGATGGCGGCTTTGATTGATGCGGCTGATCTGTTAGAAATTTCTTCGGATGACCTTATCAATCGGGCTGGTTTGGGATATCTGGTGGATCCGATTGGAAACAGCCTGCGCCCATATGACGGTCCTGCTGTGCAGGATTTACCATTATCTAACACTGAAAAGAAAAAACTTTCCCGAATGCTTGATAAATTTATTGGAGCAAATTCCATTTCCTGGTGTATCACTCACCAGGACCTGATCAACGCTTTTTATTCTGTGGGCTCTTTGGATGGCACAGGTGGGTGGACGCTGGTAGAGCGAGCAGGGTTGAATTATATTGGAGAAGACCGCTCTGCTCTATATCAAGGACCCGTGATTGAGATGCTTCAAGGATTGACAGAAGAACAAAAAACCGCTTTGTCCGAAGCCTTGGGGCTAAAAAAGCCACAAATTGCTGAAGAGCCGGCGGAAGTTGAGGACCCAATTGAGGTGCCCGTTGACGAGGTTGAAGAAGAACCAACTGAGTTGATTCCTGTTGAAGAGGATCATACTGAAGAAGATGAAACAGAAAATATGCTCGAACCGCTCGATCCTGTCGATGAAGCTGAATTTGAAATCCCTCAAGAAACTGTGCCCTCAGACTCCTCCGCAACCTACGGAAACAAGTTTGATAACCAGGCGATGATCAACGCTTTTTATTTGGCCGCGATAAAACTGGACTTGAGCGGCAGAGATCTGATCGGTTCTGCAGGGCTATTGCACCTTTTAGAAAATCGGATGGACATTTACACAGGTCCCCGTATTGAACTGCTGCCCAATCTCTCACGCATTCAACGTGAGACCATTGCAGAACTCCTCGGGATTCATCTGGACGAGAGTCTTATGCCAGATGAGAGTCTTATGCCTGAAGAGGTGGATCTGGTCGAAGAAGAACAAGTCCTCCCAGAAGATGAACTTAGTTTGCCTGTATTGGGTGTTACTGAGGATATCCAAAGTCCTCAAGAAGAACTCGTAAGTTCCGGAAATGGGACAGGTACAGGTGAAGATGTGGAAGTAATATCAGATCCCACCTACCCACCCATTGGCACGGTGATCACCCCAACTTATCCAGGGCTGGTGAACCAAGATTTGATCAACCTGTTTTACAGAGTGGCAGCCCTATTTGGTGAAAACGGTTGGCATTGGATTGTGAACTGTGGCTTAGCGGCGATAGGGGCCAACCGGAAAACTCGTTTTGAAGATTACAAAGGTCCATATATTAAAAGTATTCCCGGTCTCACGAAAGACCAAAAAGATCTTTTAGAACGCGAAATTAACCAACTTAAGTTTGCGTAGGGCTAATGCGTGTGTTGAACAGATGTTTTTGGATGACCAAGAATTAATAGTTGGGGTTTTGCCTCCGGTTGCGTGTTCTACAATCTTCCTGTATAGTTATCTTGAATAATCGAGGCAGATGGAGCCAGTTATGAGAATCCTCAAATTTACAATTGTTTGGCTTTTGATTCTGATCATTATCGTGTTAACTGGATGCGGGCCAATAGAGCAGCGTTTGGCGGATGGAACAGCTGTCGCTGCTGGAAGGCAGGTAGGTTCTCCGTTTTTGGATGGATCCGGGGGCGGAGATGCAATAGATGCTGTCGCCCAGTCATCCGCACAACAAACCGCGGAATCTTGGGAAAAAACTTTGCAGGCTTCCCTAGATGCTTTGCTCTCCCTCACACCAGAGCCGACGGAAACGCTCAAACCCCCGCTGCCAGATGATACAGCTACGAATATTCCCGTTGTTGATGAAGAAACTGCCACCATCGATTCTGCCAACCTAACTGCCCTGGCACAAACCTTGACGCTCATCGCTGCTGGAACTCAAACTCCGACTCCCACCCTGGAACCTACTGCAACGGCTACTCAAAAACCAACCAGAACTCCAAAAGTAACCCCTTCAGCAACAGAAGTGCCTTGTCTTGCTTTTCGGTTCGTTGCAGATGTGTCCTATCCGCCGGGCAGTCTGGTGAACCCTTCAACATCTTTCTTTAAAAGCTGGCAGGTCCAAAATGTGGGGACTTGTACATGGCGAGGAGATTATGCATTGGTTTATGATTCGGGTTTCCAATTAGGCGGGACGTCTCTGCTCTTTTTGGGCTCTGGTCTTTCTGTGGCTCCCAACCAGTTTCTAACGCTTACCATCCAGCTCTGGACACCGCCCCAGTCTGGCACATATACCAGCTATTGGCTGCTGCAGGATTCCGATGGCAATCCATTCGGCGGTGGACCTAACCAAGATCAACCGCTTTATGTCCAGGTCGTAGTGCCTGGAGAATCTCCACCTGAATTCACCAATCCGGCATCCACCTCTCCACCGTTCTATACATCGACACCTGCACCATAGAAACCTCTGGGTTGTTTGAATTAAAGAACGCACGACCGTGCGTTCTTTTTTTATCTATTGGTTTAGAAAAGATTTGAAACGATGTGGAATGGGGTGGTTGTATCGGAATCTGGATCATCGTATAATCAACTCCATGGAAAATCAAACGCCACATAAGAAATCCATATCGCAAGTCATTGATTCTTTCCGCCAAGCAGAACGCTGGCTGTTTACCTTGATCAAGGATCCAACCGGACAACGATATTTCCAGCAAAAGAGTATGGAAGTCCGGATGGAGGAGTTTACTGAGCAAATTGAGCGCATGCAAGCATTTATGGATTTTTGCAGTAACCCTGAAAAAAAGTTTCCGAGCATTCATGTTGCCGGAACCAGCGGGAAGGGATCGGTAGTGCGGCTGATTGCTGGTATCTTGAGTGCTTCCGGCTTGAGGGTCGGTTATCATGTCAGCCCTTATTTACAAGTTTGTAATGAAAAATTGATTGTCGACAACATCATGATATCCCCATCCGAATTTACGGCATTGGTTGAAGATTTTAAGGGGAAATATCAGGATTGGTTGACAAATAATAAAACCTACGACAGCTTAAAGTATGGCGAAGCTTGGGTGGCTCTGACGATGTTGTGGATGGCAAAGCAGCAGGTTGATTGGGCTGTGATTGAAACGGGTCTAGGGGGCCGGTACGACCCAACCAATGTTGTCCCTTCAAAATTGGCCGTCATCACAAATGTGAATTATGATCATACTGAGGTGCTTGGAGAAGAATTAACTCAAATTGCAGACCATAAGGCAGGGATAATCAAACCGAATAGTCTGGCAATTACAGCAGAGACAAATCCGGAAGTTCTGGCAGTCATTGAATTAGAAGCGAAACGGAAACATTCAAGGTTGTTCCGGTTGGGCAAGGAGTTTGACTACCATGTGGAACAAGATGGTGACACCCTGCTCCTTGAGGTGAAAGGTGTGTATCAAACATATCAGGATTTGCGTATAGCCATGAAAGGTGAGTTCCAATATGCCAATGCAGCCTTAGCGGTAGCTAGTGTGGACCTTTTAGCCGGGGCGGGATTGTTATCCACGACCAAGGAACAGGTGAGACAGGGGGTGCAGGTTCAGTTTCCGGGAAGGTTTGAAGTGGTTCAGGAAAACCCGTGGGTGATATTGGATGGAGCGCACAACCAGCATAAAGCCGCTGCTTTGGCGAATAGCTTAAAACATGCTTTTCCCGATCAAAAAATGACCGTTGTTTTGGGAACCCTATCGATTAAAGATTTTTCGGGGATCGTGCAGGCTCTGGCTCCGATTACAAAACGCTGGGTTGCAACTCAGCCGAAGGTGTTGGGAAAACCCTCGGCATCACCGGAGATATTAGCTGAGGCGATCCGAGCCGTGATGCCAGACGCAGAGGTGCACCAGTCAGACGATGTACGATCAGCAATTCAGCTGGCACATCAATTGGTGGCAGAAGATGAGGTAATCCTTGTGACGGGCTCCCTGTATATGTTGGGTGATGCCAGATCGATGTGGTATCCGGTGAATCAGATCCTGAAAGATTTGGAAGATCAATTTTAATCTAACTGTAAAAGCACAAATTTGAGATAGCGTAGTTCTGGCATCACGAGTGGTGCTGGATGATCGTTTGGCTGCCCATATACCCCAAGAAGCACCCCAGAGCGCCGAGATGCGGACAGTCCATTTTCAATCAGTTTAAGGAATTGCTGCTGGTGAATATGGCTGGAACAGGATGCTGCTGCCAAGATTCCTTTGGGCGCAGTCACCCGAGAGCCAAGGCTGATTAATCGGGTGTAGGCTGTTTCTGCCTGAGGAACGCTTGCCTCTGAGGGTGCGAACGAAGGCGGATCGAGAATGACCATCTCCCATTGTTCCTGTGCTTGGGATGCTTGAGATAGAAATTTAAAGGCATCTGAGTTAATCGTAGTATGCCTTTCCACTGGAAGATGGTTATATTCCCAATGGTTGCATGCAGCTTTCAGCGCAGGAGCGGCTAGGTCCAGCGTTGTGACATGTTCCGCACCACTTTTTCCAGCATAGACCGAGAAACCGCCGGTATACCCAAAAACATTCAATACCGTTTTGCCGGAAGAGTAGGGTTGGATGGCGGCGCGATTGTCCCTCTGGTCCAAGAAGAATCCGGTTTTTTGTCCCTCGATCAGGTTTGCAGTGAAGGTGAGATTATTTTCTTTGAAAAAAACGAGGGGTTCGCTGCTGTCACCAAGGATGGGCACAGTTTGGTTGAGATGGTCACTGCGAGATTTGTAAAAGACCTGGGTAATATCTAACGTTTCCTGCAGCAAATTAGCGATCTGATCTACTTGCCAGAAGTGGTCTGGGGCAGTCCCATCTGTTACAACAACGGCGGAATGGTCATAAATATCGCATACAAGACCAGGTAGCCCATCTCCCTCGCCATTGAATAAGCGGTAAGCATTGGTATCAGTAAATGGCGAGAAGAGTAATTTGCGTTGCTGGATGGCTTGTTGCATGGTCATTTTCGCCCATGTATGGTTTAGAGAAACTCCAGGATTGGTCGTGCAGATTCGAAGTGCGATGGGGCCGGTTGGATCAAGAAATCCTTTGGCGATTTCTCTTCCCCCGCGGTTATCGAGCAAAATGGCTGGAGTGCCCGGTTCGACCTCCGGCATCTGCCTGAGGGCATCTGCATACACCCATGCATGACCCTGTTTAATCGTCTTGACCAGGTTTCTAGACAGCTGGACCTGTGAGCAGGATCGTCTTCTGTCGTCCAGAAGCGGGATGCATCAGGTTGGCTTTATCTTTTCGGTGGGGAAGGTTGCATGCATGGCCAAGTTCGTGTGCGGTGGTGAATAAGTGCCGGGATTCAACCGTAACATAATCAGATAACCAGCCTAGGGAACATCCGGCAAACCCAACGATTTCTTGAACTACAAACACCGTCACTGGAGCGCCATAACCGGTCAGGCGGCGAACACCGGACTGGAAGAAAGCACCAAGGGTGTGATATTGAAATAGCGTTCCCGGCAGCCCGATGTCCTGCAGCATAGCAGGGAGGTTGCAACCCACCTCTAATATTTTGGCAGATGCCGGTTTATCCAATGTCCGTACCCAAAGCGAACTTTCAGGAAATTCACCGGATTCCGAGAGTTTTTTCGGGCGTGGAAAAGCCGGAAGAATGTCAACCTTGGCCTGAGAATAAATTTCTTGGGCTTTGCGCACCGCAGGAAGGACAGATTCTTCTGAGGTGAGTGGTTGATTGTCCTTATCCCGTAGGATGATGAAACCGATTCTATATTTTTTTACAGGCCGGACATTTAACTTCCAACCCAAATATTCGAACAGACCAAAGAGAAAATACACTAAGGTGATAAGAGAATTCCAAACCCATTTAATGGCACGCCCCAATACAGGGATGCAGAAAACGAGATCTATCAGTGCAGCCACTGCATTTGGAAGGAGCATTAGAATTTGGGTGGGGGTAAGTTTTTTAAGCGTTATTTGGGATCTCATTGGGACGTAAGCCTTTTCACGATAGAAAAAGGATGGAAAAATATTCTAATGACCCAATTATAGTATGAAATCCTGCAACCTAAACACCCGTTTGTCCGTATATAATAATGACAGAGGAGAATCAATGTCCGATTCTTGATTCTGGATTGTTTAAAAACCTTCGGTCCTAAACAGACCAATTAACTAGGAGAAGAAAGATGACGAAGCGAGGTCAACAATTTCTAGCACTTTTTTTGATAGCTCTTGGGCTGCTCTATATGGCAGCAAATTTCTTTGAAAATATTGATGCCGGCGCATTATTTTGGCCATTAGCGTTAATTCTGCTTGGTGCGGTCTTAATCTTTCGGCCCAAATCAATCGCCCCAGAGAACGCAGAGCACTATTTTGCCCGAGATATTAATTTGGGCAGTGAATGGAAACCCGGGGACAAAGAAGTAAGGATGTTCGCTGGTGATATCGACATTGATTTGAGAAGGATGGATTTGAGTCCAGGGGAAAATCACTATTGGGTAAAATTCTTTGCCGGAGATATCACCGTTGATGTGCCGGAAGAGGTGGGTTTCAAGGTCGATTCGACAGGTTTTGTGGTAGAAGCGAAAATTGATGGCGATTCGACCAGCAATATCATGACTGGATATCATTACACGAGCGATAATTTTGATACTGCTGATAAAAAATTCATCTTACATACAGCGGCGTTTGCTGTGGATCTAAAAATCCGGTCCTAATAGTTAATCATCGAAATCAGAGCGGAAAATTCAATTTCTGCTCTGATTTCATTTAATGGTTTTACTTGCAACCTCATTTTTAAATGATGGGGGGATGACGGCATCTTTGTTTGTTGAAGATTATTGATGAGTAACAAATCACGTTCTGTCAATAAGGTCAACATGATCTAAATACTAACCGCAGACCTGTTAAAGAGTCTGCGGTTCTAAAATTTGTCTAATCTTTGTAAGGGTACTTGATTTTGTGCTTATCTGAAAAAGAACAAGTAAATTCCCGCACCGATTAATGCCAGCGGGAATACAAAACTCCATGCAATGTTGAAGAATAGGCTAAACGCTAGAATAATCAACATCAGTCCCCAAAAAGCTGTATTTCGGCTGTCGTGACTCTGGTCATATTGGAAGCGTCGCCATCCTCTTACAACCATATTCAATCCGGGAACCAAGATAAAAACTGCCCACCAGTTTGTCAGGTTGATGTTAAGTATGTTGAAGGTATCCAACAAAAATAACAGCCCAATTAAAATGAGGGCGATACCTAAAGCCCAATTATTGTTATTAAATTTCCAATCTTTTCCATTATCGTTTTGTTCACTCATTGGTATCTCCATTAGTATTTGATCGAATTTGTTTAATAATACGCAAAACTTTAAGGAAAGTTGCACATTGTTCACAAAACTTGGTACTATTCTTGCACCAATAGAGTCGTGTTTGACAGGCAGAAACATAAATATGAGATTTTGTACTGAATTCTTTGCTGAGGTATTTTTATGATCTGGTCGAAAATGAATAAGACCCTCCTTTTTTCAATCATTTTGCTTTTCTCGACGATCCTCAGCGGATGCAACCTACCGGGAATGCAATCGAATACGGCCTCGGCAAACACACCTAATTTATTGTTTGAAGATAGTTTTTCCAACCCAAATAGCGGCTGGGAAGTCAGTTCTCAGGGCGGTTTAAAAGATTATTACAATGGTACTTACCATATCCAAATTACTGAAACCAATATCTTTTCCTGGAGTGTTGCCCAGCAGTCCTCTGGAGATATTGTTATAAGTGTAGATTCTGCATTCACCGGTCCAGCCAACATGGCAGAAATCGGGGTAATTTGCAGAATGCAAAACAGTCAAGATTTTTATTTTATGACCATTCGATCGGATGGTGCTTATGCAGTGTTCAAAATGTACCAAGGGAATGAATTCTTTATCGGGATGGATGGTTATGAATTCACTGAGGCGATTCGAACTGGCCTGAGCACGAACCATATTGAGGCAGAATGCAGGGGAGAAAATCTGAGCCTTGTAGTCAACAACGAGCATCTTATCACCGTTCAAGATTCCAGCTACCAGGTTGGGGATGTCGGGATACTGGCAGGGGCATACGATGAGCCTGGGGTGAACGTTTATTTTGATAATTTCCGAGTCTTTCAACCATAAAATTGATTTAAATCCATAAAACCACCTAAATACAGAATAAATTAACCTCTGCCCCTACCAGGGATATTTACTGGTTCTATATCGTTTTAGATTGGGTGAATACAACCGCTGAGAAAAACTGGATTTATTGTCAATAGATCTATTATGGTTTTTAATTCTCACATTATTTGGATACTTTTTTTATGTGGTAACCTTAGGTTGGAGACCAAATTATGGTGAACGAGAGCATTCAGATTTTAGCTGTGAGCGACCAGGTTGTGGACAGGCTTTACAGTCCACATATAAAAAATATGTTTCCTGATGTCGAGATTATTTTGAGCTGTGGTGATCTTCCGTTTTATTATTTGGAATACATGCTTGATGTGCTGAATGTTCGTATGTATTTCGTTCATGGTAATCACGATCCTGAGGTAGAAATCAACGACCGCGGGAATCGATACCAGCCTTGGGGAGCCGAAAATATTCACTGCAGAATCATTGAACATGAAGGAATGATTATCTTAGGGTTTGAAGGATCAATCCGTTATTCGGATGCAAAACATCAGTACTCGCAGTTTGAAGTTTGGATGCAGGTATTAAGAATGGTTCCGTCTCTGCTTTGGAAACGGATCATTCGTGGTCGTTTTTTGGATATCCTCATAACTCACTCTCCAGCTTTGGGTTTGGGAGATGCTGACGACCCAGCCCACATCGGATTTAAAGCCTACCGCTGGCTTTTAAAAGTTTTCAAGCCTCGTTACCATTTACATGGTCATGTTCATGTCTATGATCGAAATGACCGGAAACCACGAATCTTCCATGAGACGACCATCTTGAACGTTAGCTCTTTTATTCGATTGGAATTTCCATTAGGAGTGACCCGTGAGTGAATTTGGTGGACGTGATCGGGTAGCAGCGATCCAAAGATTCAGGCAGGCCAGACGAAAGGCTGATCTGGTTGCTTTGCTTTCCAAGCTAACCGGTAAACGGGAAGATCTGTTACCCTTTGATGAGGTGCGAAAAACACTGTCTTTGACGCATCCAAAACGAGAAGAACTGCGAGATATTCCTTTAGATTCAATAGTAGGCAGCGTGAACCGGTACTATGATTTCACTCGCCAGTTCTATCCTTTGGATGATAGTGATCAAGATCGTTGGGCTCGAGTTAATCAATTGGTTGAGGAAAAAGGCTTAGATCCGATTGAGGTTTACCAGGTTGGGGATGTTTATTTTGTCATGGATGGAAACCACCGGGTTTCTGTTGCCCGCCAAATGGGTTCCAAGACGATTCAGGCATATGTCAAGGAATTCAGCTCGGCGGTGGAAGTCAAACCCGAGGATGATATTTTAGATGTAGTTCTCCGGCTTGAGCATAAAGAACTCATGGAGGAAACAAAGCTGGATAAAGTAAGACCAGAGATTGATTTCAAGGTTACGGTGGTCAATCGGTATAATGAGATCAAGGAACATATTGCTGTACACCGGTATTATCTCAGTCAGGAACAGCACCGAGAAGTTCCAATTGAAGAAGCTGCGGCCAGTTGGGTGGATAATTATTACCTTCCGGGGATAAGAGTCATCCGGGATCATGGGATTTTGCAGGATTTTCCTGGCCGGACCGAGACGGACCTGTATCTATGGCTGAGAAAACATCAATCGGAGCTTGAAGAGTCTCTAAATCAACAGATTACCGATCATGACGCTGCCCATGATTTATCAGAGCGGTTTGGTCAAAGGCTATGGCAAAAAATTAACCGTTTCTTTTCAAACCTGGTCAAAAGAGATTAGGATGGGTGATAGGATTCAAAAAGATACGAACTAAAAAGGGAAGCCCACGCTTCCCTTTTGTCTTGATTTAGAGATACGCATTGTCTCAATGTTCCAAATTATTGGACATTGTAATAATTGTAAACTGCCTCCGAAAGATCTCCCATTAACTTTGACATTGGGTCCCAAACCAATTGAACGGGATGAGAAAAATATATGGCGAGCACATAATCCCCACTGGGGGTGTAGACAATTCCCGCATCGCCAATGGTTCGGATAGCGCCAGTGGTAACATCCGAAACCCAGCCGTGTTTGTGGGCAACACGGGTGCTGTCTGGCACACCTGCTTCAATCAGGAACGGGGTGTTATTTCGAGTGAGGGTCTCAATCATATCAATACATTCGGATTGGGTAATTTGATTGGGAAAAACGGCTAATAATGTGCCTCCCCCATATTCTGCACACTCATAAATATCTGACAGGAGCATGCCAATATCAGAAACCGTGGTCTGGCTGTAGGGGTCGGGGTCTGTGTCAAGGTCTGTTCGTGTTTGGGCGGGAGTTTCGTAATAGGTAAGTAATGGCGATCCAACTCGAAAATACCCGGCAAGGAAAGTATTTTCCAGACCCAATGCACGCATCCGTTCCGTGACCACTAACGGGCCTGAATTGAGGTTGATAAATTGCTCCATCAACCAATCGGCGGGATCGTTTCCTGATTCTTCAATCATGCCTGCGATAAGATTCAAAGCCTCTTCTGGATAAGGTTCTTTAAGTATTGTATAGGCTGTCACCAAAATCGGTATTTTTATGATACTGGAGGCGGTAAATGCCAGGTCTGGTTCGGTGGGATATTCCGTTTTGTCCGAGTAGATGAAGTGAATTTCTTGGGCCGTTTGCATGTCCATGAGATAGACGCCGGCAATGCCATCGAATTCAGCCACATCCAGGATTTGCTTGAGGAGGATCTCCAAATTTTCAAAAGCGGTCCTACCCGGTTGGCTTTGTTGTAAGGGCAGATCAACTTCGCGTCTTGTCGCAGAAAACAATGCATTTTCAATCTGAAAAACGGCCCGATCTAGGGCAATCGTGGTGCCTGTCTGGCCGGGTTGGAAAACAACTGAACCAACTTGCGGACGGGCGGCAATCGCGGGTTGGTCATACCGCTTGGCAACTTCTGTTTGCAGGTAATCGCGCAGGAGTTGCTCGGAATAATTCGCATTAAGGGGGACTGAGATGGGCTCTTTTTCTTCATTCCAAACAAATCGCCAAAACTCATTCCAGAAAGGACCGCCAATGCGGGTGATATCGGCTAAGGCCAGCATGCTCTCGAGCTCCAGTTTGAATCCGATCACATTTGGATTCAACTGGATGACAGCATCCTGGTAGTGTAATTCTACAGGTAGGCTGAACACTTCCCTTAAACGTGAAGCAGCCTGATCTCTGGTCAAACCGCCAATTGGAACTCCCCCAATATCCATATTAGTAGGGTAGGTGATCCTGGACCTGCTGAACATAATGAGTTGTATTGTGAGCAGAATGATTGAAAGCAGCAGGAACACCACTGAAATCCAACGGAGAATGACTCCGCTTCTTCTAATTCGCACTGATTTTACTCCTAGCATACCTTGTAGGATGCAAAATGACATCCTAACATGATAGTCTTCAATTTGGCAGTATATCACGGAATCTTGGAATGTAATCCTTGGCAAATCGAACGAAATCTTGAACCCAAGGATTATTTTCCAATTACGTTATCAGAGATTGGAGAAGTCCACAGTTTAAATAATTTTGTGCTAGAATTCTCGCGGATGGTTTCACAAACGAATATACCAAAGAGGAAGATCAGATATGCTGCGTTCGTTTCTAATTTATCTCTCTCAAGCGGATTGGATGCGCCGTCGAGTGATGGCCTGGAAGATAGCTCGAAAGGTAGCATTGCGTTTTGTGGCTGGAGAAACACTTGAAGATGCGATTAAGGTAGTAAAAGAATTGAATTCGGGGGGTATGTACGCAACAATGGATCAATTAGGTGAGCATACCCTGACGGTAGATCAGGCGAAAAAGACCACCCAAGACTTGTGCCATATCTTGAATACAATTGATGAGTCTGGAATCCGATCTGGATTATCCGTCAAGCTCACCCAAATTGGGCTGTTGATAGATGAAGTATTATGTGCCGAGAACCTCATCCAAATTTTGACCCTTGCTCGGGAAAAGAATATCTTTTTGCGTATAGACATGGAAGATTCTAGTTGTATTGATGCTACTTTTCGGATTTATTGGAAGATGCGTCAAGAATTTGAGTTTGAAAATGTGGGTATGGTTATCCAATCCTATCTTTATCGCAGTCAACAGGATGTAAAGGAATTACTGTCTGCTGACACTAAAATTCGTCTGGTTAAGGGGGCCTATAAAGAACCAGACGAAATCGCCTATCCCAAAAAATCGGATGTTGATCAGTCCTTTGACCTTATCACACGAATGCTGCTCGACCATGCCAAACGTGAGGACTCTCCTCCTGTTAGCAATGATGGTAAATGGCCCCCTGTTACCGCCATTGGCACTCATGATAAAACCCTAATCGATTCCGCCATCCGGTATGCTGAAGAAATTGGGGTGCCCAAAGTAAAGCTGGAGATTCAGATGCTCTATGGAATCCGTCGGGACTTACAGCAAGAACTTGCATCCCGAGGATACCCTGTTAGGGTTTATGTGCCCTTTGGATCGGAATGGTATCCCTATTTTATGCGCAGGTTAGCGGAGCGGCCTGCTAATTTATGGTTCTTTATTTCTAGCTACTTCAAGAAATAACTGCACATTAGCAGCATCAGGTGGCTGCCAAAGTTGATACAAGCTTTCAGAAGAATCTAAATTTTTGTATCTAAAGTCCTTAATTTTCGGATGTTCTCTTGACAGAATAATCCTAGTGATTTAAAATACATAATATATGAATAGTTGTTCATATATTTGAATATAAAAGGTATAAATATGATTGACGATGCAAATGCTGCGGCACTAGCGGAATTATTCAGGGCATTCAGTGAACCCAGCCGATTGAAAATCATTTCAGTTTTGGCAGAAGCCGAATTAAATGTCAGTTCGATTGCCGAGCGGGTAGGATTATCCGAATCGGCAACTTCTCATCATCTGCGCGGGCTGAGGCAAATGGGTCTTGTCCGGGCCAAGAAAGTGGGCCGGCAAGTTTTTTATTCGCTGTTGGATGAGCATGTGCTTCAACTTTATCGTATTGGAAAAGAACATATTCTTCACGGGTGATACATGACAGAAATTAGAAAATTTCATTTAGAGAACCTGGACTGTGCGAACTGTGCGGCCAAAATTGAGGAGGGGGTTCAAAAGATGCCCGGTGTTCGATTCGCCAAGGTAAATTTTGCCACATCCTCGATCCACTTGGACGCCGATAATCTCAAAGACGTTGAAAATAAGATCCGAGAGATGGAACCGGAAGTGCGGTTTAGATCAACTGAGACTCCCAAGACCGGATTGGATGCCGGGGCAAAACGGGAGTTAACCCTGATCATCATTTCTTTAGTGTTGTTTATTCTAGGGCTGGTATTTGATCAGTGGTTAGACAAGTGGCCCTATTTCTCAGGTCAATGGGTGGTCTTCATGGTCGCCTACCTTGTATCTGGTTACCGGGTACTTTGGCGGGCGGTTCAGAATTTACGAAACCGAAATTGGTTTGATGAGACCTTTTTGATGAGCATCTCAACGGTAGGGGCTATTGCGATTGGCGAACTTCCCGAAGCGGTTGGGGTGATGCTGTTTTACCAAATTGGGGAGTTTGTTCAGCAGCGCGCTGTGAACCGATCTCGAAACATGATCCAATCATTATTGGATGTACGGCCTGATTCGGCGACTTTAATCCGTGAAAATGAGGAGGAGGTAGAAGTGCTCCCTCAGGAGGTATCAATTGGCGATACCATATTGGTAAGGCCTGGAGAGAAGGTCCCCCTGGATGGAACCGTCCTCAGCGGACAGTCTCAAATCGATGCTTCAATTTTGACTGGGGAATCGATGCCAATAACTGTATCCGAGGGCAGTGAGGTATACGCGGGAACGGTAAATCAGAATGGGGTATTAAAGATACTTGTCAATCGAACCATTGAAACATCTTCTGTTTCTAAGATGCTGGAACTGGTTCAAAGCGCTGCAAACCGTAAGGCAAGAACAGAGTTGTTCATAACTAAATTTGCCAAAATCTATTCTCCATTGATGGTGTTATTGGCTTTAATGGTTGCCTTTGGGCCACCGTTGATCGTCCCAGGGGAAACATTTGCAAAATGGATATACAGGGCTTTGGTGTTATTAGTGGTATCTTGCCCTTGTGCATTGGTGATCAGTATACCTTTAGGCTATTTTGGAGGAATTGGTGGGGCTTCCAGGCGTGGAATCTTGGTAAAAGGCGCCAATTTTTTGGATGTCTTAGCTGAGGTTCGGACTGTGGTTTTTGACAAAACAGGAACATTGACAAAAGGTGAATTCAAAGTATCCGAAATAATGCCGGAGAATGGGATCAGCAAGGAGAGCTTATTAAAATTGGCAGTTTATGCCGAATCGCATTCTAACCATCCGGTAGCAAATTCAATCCGCCAGGCATACACGAATTTAACCGGAGATATGCCGAATGGAGCCAAGGAAGTGATTACTGAATACGATCAGGTAGCAGGGTATGGAATTCGTGCCAGGGTCAATGGCGACACTGTCGTTGTTGGGAATGATGCATTCTTGCATTTAGAGGATATCCAGCATCCAACCTGTGATGTCCCCGGTACTGTGATTCATGTCTCACTTAACCAGAATTATCAAGGGTATCTTGTCGTCAGGGATGAACCGAAACCGGAGGCTAAAGCCGCGGTGGAGCAATTACATCGGATTGGCGTAGAAAATGTTTTAATGCTATCGGGAGACCAAGAAGGGGTTGTCAAGAGTGTTTCAGAATCGGTTGGATTAGATGGTTACCAGGCCGGATTGCTGCCTGATGAAAAAGTAAACCATTTAGAAGACCTTTTAAAGGAACATAAAACGGGCCGGGTTGCTTATGTTGGAGATGGGATCAACGATGCTCCTGCCCTGGCGCGGGCGGATGTGGGCATTGCAATGGGAGCATTTGGTACAGATGCCGCCAAGGAAACGGCGGACGTTGTTCTAATGACCGATTCGATCTCTCGGGTGCCAGAGGCGATAATAATTGGCCGCAGAACACGAAGGATTGTCTGGCAAAATATTGGGATCGCCTTAGGGATTAAAGCCTTGTTCATCCTGCTTGGTGTGCTCGGTGCTGCTTCGATGTGGGAGGCTGTATTTGCAGATGTCGGTGTAACCGTTTTGGCGGTGTTAAATTCAACGAGGGGTTTACGGTAGATATGGCAGCATCAGCAGAACGCCTCGGAAAAAAACTTACTTCGCAATACGAAAAAAGTGTCAGCTTCTTCAAAAGTTTACCGGATTTTATTTGGGACGAACGTCTTTACACTGATGGAGCCGAATGGACTGTTCATCAAGTATTTGCCCATATAGTCGAGGTAGAAGGATCTATTTTATATCTAATGATCAGTATTTCTCAAGGGGGGACAGGTGTCGGTCCCGATTTTGATATTGACCGGTACAACGCTTCGGCGGTCAGGAAAATTTCCACAAAATCAAGGGAAGAATTGTTCTCCCTGTTCGAGGAAAGGCGCACCAGGATGCTTGCCTTCGTAGAAGGTCTTTCACCAGAGGAATTGGCATTAACCGGCAATCACCCCTATTTGGGAGAGGCAAAATTAGGAGAAATGCTGAAGATGTTATTGCTGCATATCAACGGTCATATTCGGGATATTCGCAAGGCATTTGGTGAAACGTTGGGAGAGTGATTGAAGATATGTTAATTTCAGATATGGTTGTGCTGGATTTAGATTGGCAGGGTCAAAAACTCACCATCATCAAGGAAACAGACCAATTACTCCGCCGGTTTGGTCAAATGGATATGATTAAGCTCAATCCGAAAGGCAGGGTGGAAGTCTTTCGTTCTGTGGCAGATGAGATTTGGGCACCGATGTTAGGACGAGCAGCCTTCCAACTGGAAGATCAGAGAGAAGAGTCACCGAGTAAAGGTGAGATCGTTCAGCTGGAGATCACCGCGGATGATCCAAAGGCCATCTTGGTTCCCTTTGGTGTGAACTGTACTATCAGCAGTGCTGAAGGGGCAACACTGTTGAGAATAGGAACACACGAAGAGTACACCCATCCAGGGGATCGATTCCAAATTTCGTAATATTTTTATAAAATTTAACTGCATCAGAGTTACAAATCTCGAGATGATTTTCAACTTGCGATATACTAATGGATGATGAAAAAGAATAAGATCACTCAATTTATTAGGCTCTCTCGTCCGATCTTCTTGATCGCTGGCGTGGGTCTGTATTTTCTCGGCGCGGGGATTGCCAAGTACTTGGGAAATCGAATTGATTGGGGAGTTTTTATTCTAGGTTTACTGTGGGTGCTATTAGCTCAATTAGCGGCACTCTATCTAAATGAATATTTTGATGAACCAGTCGATCGTGAAAATGAGTCTCGAACGGTTTTTTCGGGGGGCAGTGGTGTTTTAGGGAAGGAGGAAGGCAAACTAAACCGGAAAGTAGCATTATCGGGATTTGTTGTTGCTTCCTCGCTTGCTGTCGCCTTGACCCTTTCGATGCTGTGGGACCAGTCATTGAACCTGGTTTCGGGATTGTTGATGATCTTAATTTATGTTGGCGGACTTTTATATTCACTGCCGCCAATCCAACTTATCAGGGCGGGTTATGGCGAGTTTATCGCCGCAGTTATTGGGGGATATTTGGTACCCATGTTGAGTTTTTACTTGCAATCTGGTGAAGTCCATAGGTTGGTTGTGATGGCTTCATTACCTATCGTACTGCTGTTGGTAGTATTCATGCTGGCAGTTTCCTTTCCGGATTATGCGACCGACTTAAAGTACGGGAAACGCACTTTTCTTGTCCGTGCTGGTTGGGAAAATGTCGTATTTCTGCACAATACCCTGATCTTGCTCGCTTTTTTGGTTTTAGCCGCGATGTTCTATTTGAATTTTCCAAGGGCGATCCTTTTTCCAGCATTCTTAACCTTCCCGCTAGGAGCGTTGGAGTTTTGGCAGATGCGTCTGATTGCTGCGGGAGGCAAGCCGAATTGGAAAGTGTTGACTGGGAATGCCGCGGCATTGGTTGGTTCTTTGATTTACATCTTTTCTTATTTCTTCTGGACCCGGTAATATGCCAGAATTCCTTAATTTAAAACCCCCGACCGAAGCCCTGAATCTCTTGGTCAGCAATGTGACTTTTCTTCCAAAACCTGAAACAATACCTGCCGCTGATGGGCTGGGAAGGGTGTTGTTTTCTCCGATTCTGGCTGGTTATCCGCTTCCCTCGTTTAGACGTTCGACAGTGGATGGTTTTGCGGTTCGCGCAGAGGATACCTTTGGGGCGAGCGAAAGTCTCCCCGCTTATTTACCTTTAGTCGGAGAAGTGCCGATGGGAGCAGCGCCAGAATTCCACCTAAAAAAAGGGTGGTGCGCAACAATTCATACTGGTGGGATGCTGCCAGAAGACGCCAATGCCGTGATTATGATCGAGCACACGCAGCAAGCCAGAGAAGGCGAGGTGGAATTGCTGCGATCGGTGGCGGTGGGTGAAAATGTTCTGCAGATTGGAGAAGATGTAAAACAAGACGCGGAGGTCATCCCGGCTGGCAGGGTTATTCGGCCAGCTGAAATTGGTGGGATGATGGCTTTAGGCGTGAGCAAGATACAGGTGGCTGCTCGCCCTCTTGTGGGGATCCTTTCCTCCGGTGATGAAGTTGTCCCTCCGGATGAAGAAATCGCTCCAGGAAAAGTACGCGATGTAAATTCCTATACACTGCAGGCCCTTGTTCGACAAGCAGGCGGGGAACCTGTTCTGTACGGCATTGCCTCAGATCAGAAGGATGATTTGGAAAACCTGATCCGGGAAGCTCATCGAGATTGTGATCTGGTTGTCGTGACTGCTGGTTCTTCGGCCAGTGCACGGGACTTAACTGCCTTGGTGATTGATGATTTGGGAAAGCCCGGTGTATTGGTTCACGGAGTGAATATTCGACCAGGAAAGCCAACGATTTTAGGCGTATGCGATGGAAAGCCTGTGATTGGCCTGCCCGGAAACCCTGTCAGTGCCCTGGTAATTGCGGGAATATTTGTTGTGCCAATCATAAAAAGGATGTTGGGGCAAGTGGCCAACAAGACACAGCCTGTGCTTGAAGCACGGTTAAAAGTAAATTTATCTTCTCAAGCGGGTCGAGAAGATTGGGTCGCTGTAAAATTGGATGAAGAAAATGGCCATTTGCATGCCGATCCCGTTTTTGGAAAAAGCAACTTGATTTTTACCCTGGCACGCGCCGACGGTTTGGTGAAAATTCCAGCAGATGCCAATGGAATCCCAGCCGGAGAGCAAGTCCAGGTCTTCCTGATGTAAATATTCTTTTGAGGAATTAAATGTCGATATATTTGCACGATATCCCTTTGCCAGAGGCGATAGCACGTTTTACAGAAGCATTGGAAAACGCGCATCTGGGCGGTTTATTGGGAGAAGAAGAGATTGAATTGAATCAGCAAGCTCGAGGGCGGGTTTTATCACGCCCGATTTGGGCAAAGATCTCTTCTCCCCATTATCACGCGGCGGCAATGGATGGTTTTGCTGTCCGTGCTGGGGAAACTCATGGCGCTACTCAGACTTCCCCGGTTGTGCTGGAATATCCTCTGCAAGCCGAGTATGTGGATACCGGGGATCTAATTCCAGAAGGATTCAACGCCGTCATCCCGATAGAAAATGTTGAAACTCTTAATTCGGTTGATGAGGTAGTAAGGGAAGCGCGCCAACCTGCAAAGATCAGAATTCGGGAGGCGGTCGTTCCATGGGCTCAGGTACGCCCATTGGGAGAAGATATGATTGCCACCCAACTGGTGTTGCCCGCCGGCCATCAGTTACGCCCTGTTGACCTTGGGGCGGTTGCTGGCAGTGGGCACGCGAGTGTGTTTGTCAGCAGAAAGCCTCGGGTGGCGGTGATCCCAACCGGAACAGAACTGGTCGAGATTGGAACCTCGATTCGTCCCGGCGATATTATTGAATATAACAGTCTTGTGTTGAGTGCACAGGTGGAAGAATGGGGCGGGCTCATGATTTAATATTGTTAAATGCTGGGTCTTCAGCAGGGTCGGAAGATTTTTCCGCCAAAGTGGTTGAAACCCTTGGCGAATTACTGGTCCATGGGGTAGCGGTTCGGCCGGGCCACCCTGTCATTTTGGGTATTTTGGATTTAGAAAATGGCAGGAAAGTGCCCATCATTGGTGTGCCAGGATACCCTGTTTCGGCTGCACTAACGGGCGAAATTTTCGTTGAGCCAGTTCTTGCCCGATGGTTGGGCAGACTTCCTCACGAGCCTGAAGAGATCGAAGCAGAAATCACGCGCAAGATCACCTCCCCAGGCGGAGATGACGATTATCAGCGCGTCGTGGTTGGACGAGTAGGTGACAGGCTGCTTGCGGCTCCTCTGCAGCGGGGGGCTGGGGTGGTTTCAGCATGGCTCCTCTGCAGCGGGGGGCTGGGGTGGTTTCAGCATTGGTGCGGGCTGATGGGCTGGCTGTAATCCCGCGTGGTTCTCAGGGGGAAGAAGCGGGGGCAAAAGTTCGGGTAAGGTTGTACCGGTCTCGCTCCGAAGTGGAACGGACGATCTTTGTGATCGGATCCCATGATCTGACCCTGGATTTGTTAGCACAATTCCTTAGCCCGAGGAAGCGTAGATTAACCTCGGCGAACGTGGGAAGCCTGGGTGGGTTGGTCTCGCTTCGTAGAGGAGAAGCGCATTTGGCAGGCTCCCATTTGCTCGACCCAGCTACCGGTGAATACAATATCTCGTATATAAAACAATATCTTCCCAATATTCCTGTGCGAGTGATTGGTCTGGTAAAGAGGCAGCAGGGATTGATAGTCAGGAAGGGGAATCCCAAAAATATTAGGGGACTGTCGGATTTGTCCCGGGAGGATATTTTATTTATCAATCGACAGCGCGGTGCCGGCACGCGTGTTCTCCTGGATTACCACCTGGACAAATTGGGGATTGCGAGGGATGAGATAAAAGGGTATTCTCAAGAGGAGTACACCCATCTGATGATTGCGGCGGCAATTGCCTCAGGTAGAGCAGATTGTGGCATGGGAATTGCGGCTGCCGCTGCTGCTCTGGATATGGATTTCATTCCATTATTTGAGGAGAGATATGATTTGATTGTTCCAGAGGAATATTATTCAAGTGAACTGCTATCCCCAATCTGGGAAGTGCTTGATGATGATGGATTTAAACAAAATGTGAATGAATTACCTGGATATAATACGGATGTGCTGGGAACAGTAATTGCAACGATATAGTTATCATGATGAAAGCTTTGATCATTGACGATAATCGCCAAATTGCGGATAGTCTAGCCCATATGATAGAGTTTTTTGATTTTGAAAGTCAGACAGCCTATGGGACTAGAGCTGGCCTTACTGCTTTAAAAACCATGGTGCCCTCCGTGGTATTCTTAGATTTAAACATGCCGGGATTATCTGGCTTTGACGTTCTCAGTTATTTACAAAGAGAGCCACGCCTTCGGGATATTCCTGTGATCGTGGTGACTTCAGACGATCAACCCGAATCAGCAGAAAGAGCGATGAAAGGTGGTGCATCCGCGTATGTGATCAAACCAGTCTCGCTCGATACCCTTGAAACATCTTTAAAGTCATTAAACTTAATATGATGATTGTCAGTGGTGGATTTATTCTTTAAACATATTAGGTGAAACTCCCAAATACTTATATGAGGTGATCAAAATGATTAATTTAAAAGTTGGTGACCAGGCTCCTGATTTTGTTCTGAATGATGAAAATGGTCGAAAGCATTCTCTTTCTGCTTATCGCGGCCAGCCGGTAGTTCTGTATTTTTATCCGAAAGATGATACGCCAGGATGCACGACTGAGGCGTGTAATTTCAGGGATGATTTTTCAACATATGAAGATGCTGATGTAACCATTTTGGGAGTCAGTGTAGATGATGAGAAATCACATATGAAATTCAAAGAAAAATATAGCTTGCCTTTTACACTCTTGGCCGATACTAACAAGGAAGTTGTCAACCAGTATGGCGTTTGGGGTAAAAAGTCGATGTACGGGAAAGAATATGATGGGATACATCGGACCACTTTTTTGATCGATGCAGATGGGAAAATTGCTCAAATATTTGAGAAGGTTAAACCCTCGATCCATAGTGATGAAGTCCTAAATGCGATCGAGGCTTTGGGTTAACAATTTAGAGCTAGAATTCATTAGAAGGGGCTTATTAAAACGCCAACTTGTTCATCTTACAATCCGAGAATTTTTTTGATTTGACAAAGCCAGAAACCCGATTGTAAAAATCATCTCCCTTTTGAGAACAGTGATCGGCTTTAATCGCTTTGGCTAAAGGGGATTGTTCCAAAACGAAGATTAGGATTTTATTCCATGATTTGTTATAATGTTTGACGATGCATATGAAGTGGTTGCTTTTACCGCAACTCAAATTCCAGATATTGAAGGCCGTACTTATCCAGCTGAACTTGCCGGAAGCGGGTATCCAAGTGGAATCCCAATTTTCCCAGAAGATCAACTACTCTCATTGATCAAGGAGCATAAAATTGATCAGGTGGTGTTTGCCTACAGCGATGTCCGGCATACGTATGTAATGCATAAAGCCTCAGCAGTTTTGGCCGCTGGACCCGATTTTAGATTAATGGGTATTAAAAACACTACCGTAAAATCCAGCAAACCCGTGGTCTCTGTATGTGCTGTCCGTACTGGTTCTGGAAAAAGCCAAACCACGCGGCGCGTTTCGTTGATCCTACGTGATTTGGGATACAAAGTAGCGGCCATCCGGCACCCGATGCCTTATGGCGATCTGGCAAAGCAAGCCGTTCAACGTTTCGCTGATTATTCGGATCTCGATAAACACGAATGCACAATCGAAGAACGTGAGGAATATGAACCTCATATCGATAATCACGTCATCGTTTATGCTGGTGTGGATTATGAGCGAATCCTGCGCCAAGCAGAACAAGAGGTCGATATCGTCTTATGGGATGGCGGGAACAACGATCTCCCATTTTATGAAACAGATTTCCATATCGTGGTTGCAGACCCTCACCGGCCCGGACACGAGGTAGCTTATCACCCTGGTGAAGCCAACGCCCGCATGGCAGATGTCTTTGTATTAAACAAAGTAGATACAGCTTCCCCAGAGGGTGTGTTAGCAGTACGTGAATCATTGCGGGAATTGAATCCTGAGGCAATCATGATTGAAGCCGCCTCCCCGCTGTTTGTGGATAATCCAGATGCTATCCGAGGGAAACGGGTGTTAGTGGTCGAGGATGGCCCAACCTTAACCCATGGAGAAATGGCGTATGGGGCTGGATGGGTTGCCGCGCGCCGTTTTGGGGCTGCTGAGATTGTTGATCCGCGGCCTTTTGCAGTTGGTTCGATCGTGGATACATATAATAAATACCCAACCACAGGCGCCGTCCTTCCTGCAATGGGATATGGTGAAAAACAAATGAAAGAATTGGAGCAAACCATAAAGAACGCTGATGTAGATCTTGTGATTGTAGGAACTCCAATTGACCTCACTCGAGTGATTGAGATTGATAAACCATATCAAAGAGTTCGCTATGAACTGCAGGAAATTGGACAGCCCACTCTGAGAACGCTCTTAGAAAATAAATTTGGTAAAAAGGCGAAATAATCAAGACCGTTTATAGAGAGATCGGTTCGGTGATCTTCTGAAAATGAAATGCCACAGTTTTTAGTACTGTGGCATTTTTTAGTTCTCTGAGAGAAAAGAAACTTGTATTAGCCAAATTGCTCTTCGATGATATCCTCAAGCTCTTCTCGGGCTTGCTCTTCACTGATATCTTTTATAATCGCCCACTCTGAGACAAACAAATTTTCTGTATTCTCAAGAGTTTTTTGCTCAAAATCGTTGAGACCCTGGTTTTGTTTTCGATAAACCAGATCCCTGATGATTTGAGCAGAGGTATCCATGGATCGATCGGATGAAAATTCACTGATCAGTTTTCTGCGTTCATTATGATTCTCTGGAAAATTTTCAGGTTGGTCTTTTAGAATTTTTTTAGCTTTATTGAGTTTGTACATGGAGGAAAGAGGGCGAATTCGGTCATTAATCGGGTTATCCACTGGGATGAAGAATGTGCTGTTTT
>JARROY010000014.1:0-16007 GCA_037383445.1 Anaerolineales bacterium
GGATTAACTTTGAAAGTACAAAATTGCAAATTTAAGTGATTGAAATAGAAATAGGGTCAGGTCGATTTAGGCGGGAAATTTTTTCTTGCATTTTCTTCCAGCTGGTTCGATCATCTTTTGACATAACATAATAGCCGTTTCTGATTTCTGCATCAATGCGAGTCAGGGCTATTTGCATCACGCGGAACTCTTCCGGGGTCATTGATACTTCCATCAAAAGGAACCTTCAGGACGATACTTTGCGTAAAATGCGGCCTCTTCTTTTTGATGTTCTATCATCATGTCGCGATAGTCTTGTGATTTCAGGCAATCTTTATACTTTTGGGCGTCTTCTGGGAAGCTCAGGCCCCATTCCCCCCATCTGTCTTCATGGACACCTTCAGGCGAATACCACCCGCCCTCATCAAGTTCCCAGCCAACAGCATAACGAATGTCGTCGATTCGTTCCTGGTCGGCTATTGCTTGAATAGCCATAACCATTTGACTCTGGATCTTTTCCAATGTTTGCTCTGGATGCTGCTTATGGATCCTGTCGCAAAGCTCTAGATCGTTTTTGTTAAGTTGCATGGGTTTAATGAAAAGGGAAGCGGGCTTACAGTTGCCGTCCACAACATGCCGCGATTGATAAGTTTTTCTTATCAGTTGCCAGGATGTTGGCAGAGATCGATTGGTGTGAATTCATACCGCACACCATTGGCGGTGATGGATTGGACTCGCTGCCAGTAAAAGCTCACGGTACCACCACCAGCACCGGAATACTGCCTGCGGGCGGGTTTCTTGCCATCATCATCTTCATCAACAGCGGCCTGATCAACCAGGCGGATCAGATTCTTCTTAACAAATTCCGTATATTGTGCTGCATCACGTTGGCGTTGCTCTTCAGGAACACGCTCTACAGGTTGCAGAGCATTGATCCGATAAGCCCTGAGGGTGAATTCACCATTCTTCTTGGGGACTTTGAATGCTTCGACGGCGACATACTTGCCGCCAGCGCCAGCCAGGATTTCGTTGATGGTTTCCTGATCTGGAACACCCATCTTGATGATGGTTTTGGCTTTGGCTTTGGTCATGGATTTGCTCCGGTTGTGCCCTTTTGGGCTTGAATCAATAATACGGCATCGGCTAGCTGCAGCCGATCTTCGTAACAATTTCTTTAGAATTGATCGGCCCGCCAGGGTGACGGGCCAACAGGTTCAGTGGATGTCAAGCAGTCGGTCGCTGGTTATCTCTTGGATGTGCGCAGTCGGGTGCAAACTCTTAACAGTGAAGAGAGCACCGATATCAGTCGAGGCCCTGACAAAGAGTTTACGAGGCACCCCATCAAGCGTGAACCGGATGTGGTAGCTGCGATGAAGGTCGTCGAGAGTTGACTTGAGGTAATTCATGCGACCAATGCCTCCTCTTTTTTAACCATGTTGGCGGCACGCAGGATGTTACTCATGCGCCGTTCTGATGGCAGATCAGGCAATCCACGTAATTGCATTGCTTCGCTGATTGCTGAAATCAATGATGAACGCTTGATTTTAGAGCCATACCTTGACTTAAGGACTTGCGAGCCAATCAGGTAGGTAAAGGCTTCAGATTCAGAGAACTTTCTCCTCACCATAATTTGATGAAGAGCTAGTTTATAAGCAGGATCAACATTCAGCCTAATTGACTCTCGACTACTGGAGAGATCGATTGAGATGGTGGTCATGTGGTCTCCGGGTGGACTCCACAACCATAGCGCTTAGGTACAAATACTGCAAGGTAGAACCGGAAATTTGGGACGAAGTGTGAGGATTCTTAGAACATCTTAACCTGATCCCATTAAACGAGAATGATTATCATTTCAATTTTACTGGTCATCACCACCGTAAACAATGATCGAAAGCAAACAGAGAAGCCAGAGGACAACGAACAATATCAGCATTGGTTCGATCAGCATTTTCGCCATCTTTAACAATTACGGATATATTGTGCCGTGGCAGTATTTTCATGATTCACGACGAAGAGACGTGGAAGTTATTTGAGTTAGTACCAGAAGAATTTGGAATTGAAGTCTCAACCCATGGCAGGGTCAGACACGGAGGCTTCCATCAGAAATGCGGCTCAAGGTATATATGGCATGAACCTGGACTGCTGAAGCCTCATTTTAATACTAAATATCCGTACCCAAGAGTGTATATCAGGAGAAGAGGTAAACGTAAGCAGTTCAAGGTGCATTTGATGATACTTGAAACATTTGTAGGACCAAGGCCGTCACCGGATCATGTGGGCGGACATTTAAATGATGTACCCTTTGACAATCACCTATCAAATCTGGCATGGGTTACAAGGAAAGAAAATAGTCAGCAAGCAATTGAAAATATGAACCTAAAATCCAAATTATGTCCTGGACTGTACGCATCAAATTTCGGAAATCCAAAATTCAGTCCAGAATTAGTAAAAGAGCTGCGCAATGGTAATTATGATTACCTGGGCAGTACTGAAAGAATTGCCGAAGCCTTTAGAGTTAGTCCAAAAACAATCCGTGCAATCCTAAATTACAAAACTTTTGTTTCTGTTTAGCAATAGTTAAAGTTTTTCGTCGATATCTTGTAGGAGGTTATACTGTTTCAATAGCAACTGTTTCTGCTCATCATTTTGTTTCTTCAATGTCTTAATTTGCATATTTTGCTCTTCAACGTCTTCCCGTAATGCATCTATGGCTGCAGCGTTGAGCAGAGCCTTTGATTGCACCGACAATAATCCGCCGCCAGCACCGACAAGCGCTGCGGCAAGTAATGTTCCGATCAATGCACCAAGATCAAGTTTTTGCATGATTTAGATTTCCGGCGAACATTAAATACGTGCTCAGCCTATTAAAAGGAACGGGCATTTCTTTTAATAAGGGGCTAGGTCATCGACGATTCATCGCCCGATTGGTTTGCAATTGTGAAGTTTTTGCGATTAAATAGCTACTCTTCAGCACCTGTCTGAATGATAGGCTATTGGCGAGCGTAAAATCATTCGCCGTCAGCTGATCGCCCCAGCGAGCGATCATTACCCAGAATTTAAGAAATTCCATAATTTCAAACCTCAGAATTTTCAACAAGTTTTGTCCTGTAAGTAGCCCATAATTCGTAGGCTGCCATATCTAGCTTAAAAGCCTTATTGCGGATTGCAATGGGATTATCTTCCTGGCAGGCTTGCACCAATTCCCAGAAAGCATCATTCACCGGTTGAAATGCCTCGTTGTGTTGATTGTCCAAAGGATTTTCCATAGTGGTTAGGTGATTAATCAGGCCAGACGCGACGGCGGGGTAGGATCGGCTTAGGAGTGGCTATGGAGGCTTCTTTCTCCATACTTGCGGGTACAAGGTGAAGGCTGCATTTTCTCCCCAATACAAGTTCAAATGCATTTGCGACAACTGACTCTCTGGTTTGAATCATAGCCATCCACATATCACTGACAACAAGTTTTACATCGGCCCCGTCGATTGATTTAATCGAAGCTTGGCATCTCAGCAACATCGCAGTGCTTTCAAGTTGCAAGTTGTCAAGGACTTGTTCCCAGATTTCATCATAATTTTCCATGTCACAGGCCCGATTTCATGGCTTCCAGTAGCCGGTAATGACAGGGGCGTCCGTGGCTACATTTGATTAGATCCTGGCCGTTGACATTTGCCCCGCCGGGCCATACACCGCCGGTAGGCACGGCATCAATCTCTGCCTGCTGCTGGATTGCCCTTTGTATCCTACTCACGCAGCGTTCATATTCTGTGTTAATCCGACCAACTTGTTTTGATGTTTCGGCAAAGCTGCCAGGTGTGGCTTTTGATACTTCAGCTGGAGACCCACATTCGGCCTCAATTTCTGCATCTGTATATGCAGAAACCGGGCTAGCCAGTAGGAGAATTGAAATCGCGAGAGAAAGTTTTTTCATTTTAGTCGTGAAAGAATGTGGTTAATGGATTGCAGTTTCTGAGAATGATGCAAAGCTTCTTTTTCAAGAAAGGCTTTCATATCATCAATTAGTAGATCGGCGGCATTGGTTTCTAAATATTCGAAAACCGATTCATAAAGAAATTCACGCCTTCGATTCGCCTGGTTTGACTGCTGATACTCAGGCATTGTAATTGGTGCGGACTGCTTAAGTTTCATTTTACCAGCATCTCAATGAAACTTCACTTTACGGCAGCTTTTGCCTGCATACGTAAGTCAACTACTGCTGCAGCTTGTGTTGAAAAGTCAGGCACTTGAGCTTTGCATTTGTCTTCAAGATAATCAGCGACAGTGCCGATAACCAGTGCGATATCATGATCGGTTAGATGTCTTGAAGCCCGCCAATGTAGCGTTTGACGAATTCTGAGCGGCAACAAATAGTTACCTTTTTTCGTAGTGCGTAAAACCATCGGAATCAGTTGTTGTGCGGTTAATACAGTGGAAATGAGCGAGCTGGAGCAGAGACCTAGCAGCCACCTCATCTTTATAGATGGAGGAGTATTCAGGAACTTTGCCCGCGTTTAGGGTAAGTTTTTTCTCGGCCTCCAGTTCAGCCAAACGTATCCTAGCAACCTGTGCCAGATCATGCAACACCCGGTTAGGCAGATTCCCAAATAGCAAATCGATCATTTCCAGGAGTGCGCCATCAATCGCTGACACACGGGACACTGCCTCAATCTGTGAGCAGAAGCCTGTTAGATTTTCATTATCTTCTGATAGGCAAGCAGCTAATTCCTTTAGCCAAACGGGTGAATACAGTGGTTGAGTTCTCGGCATTGTAAATTTTGTTTATACATCATGATACCATCAAAAAACCCCGCACAAGGCGGGGCATGCATCCTGACTAAAGCCGACTTCAGTCTACCTTGATTTCTTCATCTGGCATCAAACCGGTTAACCATTGGTAATGTTGCGGGAACTGGTCGGCTGTGATCTGGTAACCAGCATTTTCAAGTTGCCGGATTTCAATTGCCATCTTGTAATCATAAGACGCTAATTGTCCTTTATATTGCAGATCAAGTGCTTTCTTAGCAGTATTATTACCTAGTGGGATGTTAATGCCAAGCGAAAAGCCAGCATCAACAGAATCTCCACTGCTATTACCCCAGGGGTCATCAATACTGGTTAGGAAGCCACCAACACTAAGAGTTGGCAGTGGTGAGGAAACGCTACCGATTCTTGCTGGTGCGCCAGGCATTGCCAAGGGTGCAACTGGTGTATCACCACGGTAGTAGGAATTTGTATTACCGGTGTTACTTACCCTAACAACTTGACGATTTTTCTGCTTAGATTTTGCATTGCCTCCAATACCAGTACCACCAGCTCCCCCGCCAGCACTAGCAGTAGCATTAGCGTTGCCACCACGACCGCCACTACCGCCATAACCATTTCCGCCCCGGCCTCCACGGCCACTTGTGCCGCCCTTACCGCCGTTTGCTGACACGTTCTGCGATTGACTCTGCTGGGCATTGGCATTGCTGACATTGTTGTTAGTGTTGTTGTTGGTGTTGGTGTTGCTATTAGCGTTGTTATTGGTGTTAATATTACTATTAGCATTACGATTCAATCCAGGCGGATTTGGATTACCTCCTCCACCGCCCTGATTGCCTCCTCCTGGCCCCTGGGGGCCGCCTCCGCCACCGCCAGAGCAGAACGAGCCATTGCCACGTTCACAAGAGGCTCCACGCCCGTCTACAGACGTATCTGGACCGCTAAAGCCTCCACCTTGATGTTGGGCATTAACTGCTGTCGCCTGACACGCGAGAAGTACGCCGACGCAAATTGGTGCTAGGTTTTTCACTGGGTTTGATGTGTACAGGGCAAACCAATCGCCGCCCAGGGCACATAATACCAATAATTTCAACCATTGACAACCCCGGTTGCCACGACCAATAAAACCTTCTAATTGCTGGATTAGGAGACATGATAATCCCCGAGCAGACTAACGTAAATGTGCTCAAGAGCTGACTTGTATGCCGTTGCCCATAACACCATGTCTTTCTGGTTGCTATCGGAGAAGATTTCAGATTCTTCGGTTGTTTGATACAATGCCGTGAGTTGAGTTTTGATGTCTTCTTTTGAGATGAAATCATCACTCAGGTCAACCGTGTCAGGGTAACATGCCATAGTAATCAGTAGGAGTAGACGTGATTAACCAATTCGCGATGAAGCGATTGGATTCCTTCAAGTTTGCCCCGAAAGTAGTGATCCATTTGCGTGCCGGGGCTTACAGATTGAAGTTGTTTGTGGATACCTTCAATTTGTTTAATGCTTTGTAACGCAATAATCCGAACTGCTTCCATCTCTAATGTATCAGGTGGAAGTTGCTTGCTGGTGTCAGTCATGAACCCAAGTAGTAGTAATAGTGCAGCTCACATCTGATTTGACGTGAGATTCACTGATTGCCGCAAAACAACCAATGACAGAATTCAGGTCCTCATCATTTAAAAAACGAAGGGGTTGAATTTCTGAACAGTGATCAAAACGATCCGTGAAGACATAATAGCCATCAGGATGTTTCTCTTGGACCTTGACTAAGCTAAGACCTGGGAAGTCAGGTTCTTCAAAAACGCAAATCTTAAGGCGATTGCTTAGATTTACTGTCGCCTTGGTCTTGGTAGACTTCATGGAGAGGTAGTTCGGTGAAGATTTGTTCACAACCCTCGGAGATGGCATCAAGAAAGTCTTGTTCAGACCAATCGTTCATTTGAGCTTCGACAGGATCGTTTTCGTCCCATTCGATCTCAAAGTCGCCATCACCAAGTAGTTCAACTTTTATAACCATGGGATTAAGTGGATTTCAGATCAGAGGCGACTCCCGTTGAACACGCACAGTATGGACGGGTATCGCGGCATGTGCAAGGTTTTTATCTGGTGAAAATATTAACTGTCTGAATTTTTTGACCTAGACTGTAAATATTCGTTAAGAATTGTTCTTGCCTCTGTAACCAGCCAAACATTACTCCTTCGATCTTCAAAACAGCAGCTATCGCACAGCAAGCTCAAACAGCCTGCCATGCGTTCCATCAAGTCATCCTGATCCACTTCAGCAATCACCACTGACGGCCGTTTCTGACTCGCAGTCCCTTAGCGCCCTGTAGACCTTTGGTAGATCCTTGTCGCCACTTTTCCATTGCTCGTATAGATACTTCAAGAAAACGGCAATTGCTACATCCGCGATAAGATCTGGATTGCCATCCTTGGATGCCAAATCAATTTGTGTGATTAGTGTTTGACGTAATCGATGCTCAGGGGCTGGTCTTTTCGGCGGTGGCTGAATTGGTGGATTCACGACATTATCAATTTTGTTGGCAATGTCACTACTGATTTTCTTAGCATGTTTTCCAGCCTTACGGATCAGTTTAGGAGCTTTTTTAATGTCTTCCAGTAGTTCAGCCTGCCGCCACCGCTTCAACAATTGCGAAAGGTGGTGTTGACGATTTTTCATGTTTCCATAAACAACACTAGGCTGCCGGTGGCTGCTTCAGTATACCTCGCCAAATAATGCCAGCAGAAATTCACCTAACTGCTCTTTACTGTCAAAGCAGTGGAAGGACTCATCATCTTGTGTCCAGCATTTTTCGTTGCCAATAATGATGAAAACCCGATAGCTGCCATCACTCGCTTCGGAAATGAGCAGCCCGCGATCTTCTTCAAGCCAAACCTGTTGTTGGTTTAGTGTTTCCATCAGCCGCACCATGATTTTGTACAATCTAGTTGAGCCGTTAATGCTTGGATGCGAGCCCTTTTTAAATCTTCATCTTCCTCTATGGAAAAATGCTTTTCTTTTTCAATGGCGTAACGTGCTGTCGCTTCAACAGCTTCAAACAATTTGTGCATTTGTTCTGGTGTTGGCATGGAATTGTTAAGAAAATGTGAAGATTTTGGCAACCGGTTGCGGTTACTCTGAATAGCTTAGGTCATCATAGGCATCTGGAATGAAGCGATGTCGTCGATTTCTTTTTGAAATACGATACTCTCCTTCACAGTATTCGTCGACCTCTAGGCCGGCATTTTCCGTGATTTCTTTTTTCGTTTTTGGAGGTCTGAAATAGTGGTTGGTTGGATTTTGTCTGAAAGTTCGTGACATGGTAACGGCTCTCCTGAATAAATACTTCCTAAATTTAAGTCTTGAACAGGGATACCCACTCGGTAAAACTCTTTTACGGGATCTTTTATTAAACTTCGATACTGCTTTCCGCAATTGAAACTACAAAAAGGCCCTAAACCATTGGAACGATTAACCTTTTTTCTATAAATATAACCTGCCATCTCTAGCTTTTTTGCGCAATTTGAGCAGCGACAACGGACAATCGTCTATTCTCGTAGTTCAATGGCGATATCCTCTGTAAATGATCTTTCCCTGGCGCAATCAGCACTGCATAATGGTGGCCTTCCTCGTTCCTTGATACCATAATCATAGCGATATTTCTTAATTTCCATTTCCTTACCGCATTGCTCGCAATTATACTTAATCATTCCACGGTCCCTGGATTTTGCCGAGCAGGCAATACTACAGAAGCCAGTATGACCAAGATTTTTCATGCGTTCTGCATATTTAGCTTCAGTAAGCACAAAATCTTTACTGCATTGCTGGCATTTACATGACACACGTTTTGAAACATGTTGAGGATTTTCTTTAGAATACTGGCCAGTACATTTCCTGCTGCAGAAAACCAATGCTCCCTTTGCTCTATTCATACGACTGGGGAGACGTTCAAAAGCTGCCCCACATTGGGCGCATTTGCATTGAATCCTTGGGATTTTTTTATACTCCTTGGGTTTTACTTCAACAACCTCCTCAACATGCTCTTTGATTTTAAAATTAGATAGGCTGCAATCGTTGGTATCACCGTTAATATAATCTATCTCCTCGCCTCTTTCCAGGCGTCTATTAAATTGTTTATAAACCTTTTGGCTTAGATGTGTTACAGTTTTTCCTGTGATTGCATCATGGAAAGAAACCTTTTCAATGTCTTCTGGAGTTTTGAAATAGCCGTAAACTTTCATGCCACTGGGCAGCGGTACCCAGTAACAATAGCATTTGGTTCTATGGCCTGCAACCTTCTAAAGGTCGTCTTCAGATTTCCCTGGCTTGAAGCGTCGAACAACAATTGACCCGTCTTCCTGCTCAAGGAATTCAAGCGATGATTCTTCATCACCACCGGACAGCGAATTCCATGGCATTGTGACATTACCTTGGTCGTCAACTGTGATTTTGAAAAACGTGTCCATACCTAAACGTCCGGTGATTCGCGAACATAGCCAGGTTCAGGATATCGCCCAAACTCCCTAGCGGGATAAGATTGGACTGCAGAAACATTCTTAGAGATTTTCTTAAGCGAACGGGCAACACTACGAACTGCATCAGCAACGACGATGATTGCAATCAGGTTTGCAGCGTGCAAAAACAATAAAACAAATACCATTGATCCTCATGAATGCCACTTACAGGCTTCCGGTCGGCAGACTAGATCAATTCTGTCGGGGGAGGAGTGTACGATCCGGTTAACTTCATTGGGATTTTTGCCCTTGCGCAACTACTTGGGATCCTGTATCTGGTGTGTATTTACTGGTTTGCAGTTCAAGAGGATCGCAAAAAATGACCGATTACAACGCATACGGCGAAATGTATGATCAGAGGCCAGAGCTGATTATACAGGAAAGACATAAGGGTTCAGGTAAAATCCGTGAATTGGCGCAAATGGCCCATAGGCTAAATTACAAGGTATCTTATCAACATGGAATCTTCAGGGATGATATGATCGTCGCTGAATATGAACAAAAACCTCAACCGATGAACTATTCAACTGCAAAAAGGTATTTTGAACGCCAAGTTGAAGTGAGTCAGTAAAATGCTATCCAACAATAACCGCCAGCGACTAGCATTTATCTGTAAAAGGATTGCTACGGGGCAGGAAGTAAAATTCCAAGACATGGAATTTGCGCAGAAGCTAGCAGGTGTTAATACAACTGCAGCTGATATGTTGAAGAAGGCGCGATTGACAGCACAATCTGGTGATATGCCATCAGGCGGTACTTCTGAGTTTTTGCGTGATCTTGGCCTTGGGATAGAAGGCAACCCAGAAGGCATCCGCAGATTTAATACTCCTGATGAATTAGCTGATTTCTTTAGAATTGATAGACCAGACGACTGGAGACAAAGGGACTAAAAGCTTTCTACAGACTGCCTGGGAAGTCGCTCCACCAGTAATGCCGTGAATTCTTCCAGCTGGTCTGGATGCACCTGTGCAATGCCATGGCGGATTGCGTCGTGAAGCTTCTCGCAGCGTCGTTGTTCGTTCAGCTTGCGGTCGGTTTCAACTAAACGCTTGGTCATCGGTTCCTTGCAACGGGTCAAGAATACCGCAAAAACCGCACCCGTGGAAGCGATCTCAAGGATTTAATCTTTTCTTTGGCATTCGCCATCGTCAAGTTTCTTATTAATATGATCCTCTAACTTTTCCTTAATCATTTCAGAAATGATTCGATCTACATTTTCCTTTACAGTTTGTATTGCATAATCAGCTATTGTATAAAATTCTGTCGGTACCTGGGGTAATGGTCTAGTTGGTGTCCATAGCCCCCAAGCAGTAGTCGCAATATCCTTTCTTAAATCATTATATGTCCTGGGTTGATAGTCTGACATGAGAACTTAAGAAGATCTTCCAACAATAGTATAGCAAACCGGAATAACTCCTGAGCCGGGATTGCCTATTTTATTAAATGCTTTATAGCTTAAATCAAGGCCACGACCGGGGACGAATGGCCCCCTATCATTGACCTTGACATAAACAGCCTTACCAGTATGACGATGTTGGACTAGTACTCTAGTACCAAAAGGTAACCATTTATGGGCTGTAGTTGCCTTGTTGTAGGTGTCAAATCGCTCTCCACTTGCTGTTGTTCTGCCATGAAAACCATCCCGATGGCCATAATGACTAGCTTTTGTACAGACTGTTCGATCACTTGCCGGCGCTGGGATCGCAGTCAGCAGGGTTACGGCCAAAAGGGTGGAGCAGAATTTCAAAACAAGAATCAGAACTCAACACTACTTACCCAGTAGCAGGGCCGGAAATGATCGGTTACGACACTATAGCATCTTAGACTAGGTTACCTTAGCCAGCTCATTCAAACGCTTCCGCCCTGAATGCTCCTTGCTCTTCTGATTCATCCAACAGCAAACGAACACCCTTTTTATGTCCTTTTCCAATCATGACCAGATCCCAATCAGGATGATTCCATGGATTACCTAAAAGGTGAATTCCCAAATCTCGGTCAACAAACATCTTGACACCCGCTGGGATGAAACGCTTATTACCAAGTAGATCTAGAAATCCATTGATTAAATCTTGGACATAATACCCTCTGCGTTCATCGGTAAACCTTGAGCTATTACCAATAGCAATCCGTTCAGCAGGTGAAAGGTGTTTAGATGGCTGCCATCCTGGATGGAGATAATCAAATATTCCATCAAGATTAATGACAACATCCTCCAGGATTGAATCATCTATAGAATAACGCATGAAAATAATTACCTCATCATCCTGTTTTGGATTTCCAGGTACCTGATTGCAGAAGATCTTCAGGATGCGATCATTACCCGAATCAATACAATGTAGACGGAAAAAACCATAAACATAACCTGATTCTGGCTTTTCGCCATCAAGCATTACCGAAATTCGATCACAAAACATTTGTGTCGATAGTTTATTCGCTCTGGTTGCTGATTTTCGATGATGACCTTTATCTTTAGGCACTGGATTGGCGTGCCACGTATTAATAGTGTGTCGCTTGAATGTGTTTGTCATTGTTTTAAGAATAAACCAAAGGGGTTGCACCCAACCATGATCCTATCACTTCTTCCTCTTCTTTGGTGGCACGTAGGGATTTCTTCTGATTTCTGCTAGCGTCTCCTGATATCCGGGTGACTCCAGCCCAGCTGGTCCCAGCAGAGCCGACCAGTTTATGCCCCTGGTTGGCTTGGGTAGGGCTTGTTCTGTGGTTTGACTGTCGTCCACCAGTACTTTTCCTCCTTTGTAAAGTCAATGTAATAAAATGTTACGACTTGCTGCCAGGTGTTACCCCACAGGTCTACCGCATCAACACAATAGCTTGGATGTCGAGATGCTGCCATATCTGGCACAAAACGTCTACCGACACGATTCCAGCTTGGTTGTTTACCTTTCCAGTTTAAATTACAAGATGGCCATGGCAGTTCTGACCTGTCATATAACCTGCAGACAGGACCTTTAATTTGAAATGCAAAGCTACCGCCAGGAGATTTAACCCATTTCCCTGGGTTTAATGGGTGCATCGCTACTACTCTTGGTAGTCAGCTGCTTCCGTCGTTTGAGATGTATTGTACACCTCCTCAAGGTACTCAACCATTCGATTGTATTGCTTACGTGAAATAGGGGAGCGCAAGGGCAGTTTACGCCTTGGCTTCCCCAACCTTGAAAACAGGACCGTGCATCCAGTCAGATATTGACCAACACCTCGGATGCATTCCATGAAATCATCTTCATCCTCGAATACTACTTCGGAGGTGGTCTGGCAGCGACTGTCCAAAAATTCCTCTGCATATTCAGGGTCAAATTCAAATCTGGCGAATAACATGACAAGCAGGCTCTAGGTTCAATGTAACACGGTTTTCATCCCTTGGCTTACTATTGGTTTGCCAGTGGATTTTCAGTTGCTGGTTCGGAATTCACATCTTCAACAGTAGGAAGTTCCGCACTCGCCTTTTCAGCTTCTTTTATTGCATCCAGGTCAGGATCAAGTACACCACCACGCTGGAGTTCATGTAGTACGGTTTCACGGGCCAACAGGCCAGAATTAAACAGATTAACCAATTGCGCAATTCCTGATGGGTCAAGTGGGCGATTGATCAAACTATCGTTAATACTAATGCCTGACTGCATTGTCAGCGATGCCAACTCACCGGAATATGCCGCCCATAACCTCATCGCATTAGCAAATGATGAAACCTTATTGCGGATTAATGCCGCCACTTGAGAAGCAACCTGAGAAGCTCGTAATGATATTGCTGTATTAGGACCAGCAACAAATGGCTCTGGTCTGCCGTCTGAGCCCATCTGGGCGCCTTTGCGTACAGCAACCGGCATCGAAAGCTTATGGATTAACTCTTGCAGGTCTGAACGCATCTGGAAGTGTTGAATGGATAGCTCTGCCAAGCCATTCATTGGCATATCACCCTGCGCGAACCGATTAGAAGTAGCGCCATACCACACCAGAGGTACAATGGGTAAACTCGTCTGCGCTGAACCTTCTAGAACCTGATACCATTTACCATCCTTTTTATCCATCCTGTACTTTTCGACAGTACCAGGCTTTAATACATAGTAGATTGGTTCAATTTTAGTACCAAAACCTTTTGGTTCCGGTACGGATCTTAATTGCCTTACCGTAGCATGGTGTACGATTTCACGTCCGTTGCTGTATTCAACTGTCCAGTTGATTACATCCTTACGGTCAATCTGGATCCAATATGGCACTCTGCCATCATTTTGCTGATCGAAGAAGTTACCTTCATCACCAGCTGGCATGTCAACCATGACATAAACGCCGCCGTCTCTTAATGCTCTCTCATCACAACGATTCCAGAACATTTGAACGCTGGAACCTATCAGGTCAACATTCTGCTGGTTTGCGTCCAGTGATGCCGGTGGCTCATTCAGATTAAACCTATTCAGCAATCCAGCATAAGAACGGATGGAATCACGATAAATTGGAGTATATGTAGAGCGATGTAGCCGTTCCTTGTATATTGCCGCTGGCTCTGCAAGTTCTCGCCGGAGATACTTACCCTTTGCATTACCGCGACCGCCTGTATCAAGTAGATTCCAACAGTCTAGAGCAAGTTCCAGTGATGGACCGAGTTCCAACAGCTCTGGACGGTGATAACTGACAAGCAGTGGATCGTTGGTCGGATGGGTGATGTTATGCATTGGCGTCGCGCCTGGTAGTGTGTGCGGCATCTCGCCTGGTTACTAACATCATCGCGTTGTTAGCAAACCTAGGCTTCCATTTCTAAATATAAACACAGCCATTTAATTTTGCTGATTCGACTGTCATATCGCCCTGATAATGACCATTAACACCATAAGGTGTTTCGCATGATGATTCTAGACGGGAAAACCTTACCTGACCGATTAACATACCTACTTCAAGCTTTAATGAAAATATCGGACTTACATTTTTAAGCTCTACTGTTATGCGTCCATGAAAGCCAGGATCAATATAACCAGCCAGTGAATGATTCATACCATCACGCGCTAATGATGACTTCAACATGAAAATACAATCCATGTCAGCTGGTACTTTAATAATTTCTTCTGTATGGCCCAACAAGAATTCCCCCGGAGCCATTATATAAGCACTATGTTGTAAGTGGTACGGAAACCATCGACTGCCATATGCATTTTTAGCTTCAGTTTTTAACGTTGGGCCAAGTCTTACATCATAAGATGCAGGATTAAGTTGGGAGATCCTGAACGGCTCAATCATGTTGGCCGTTTCTGCATAATGTCTGATCTGGTGGTCAGGTAGGGTAGCCATGAATCAGTAATAGAGTGGATGAGTAAATAGCCCCAGGATCACTACAACCTCTGGGGCTATTGCTTAATCTGTCCCGGAGATCAAGTCATTAAGGACCATGGCAACCAGCGGCTACCACAATCTATCGCCGGTTTATGTGCGTGGCTTATCTTCCATCAAGCATTTGTCAGAATCACAACCTGCAGCACCCTTCAACTCATAATTATGGTCGTCGTACTCCCGCAATACATCCAGGAATGTCTTGTCTTTACAGACGACCTCCCTAAGCGTATTAACGCCAATCATGAGCAGCTCGTATTTCTCTTTACTGATCGGCTCAAATGGCAATCGAGGGAATGTCTCGTTTGCGTCAAATCGTGCCAATAGTGCAGCAGAAATGTAGCCATCATCCTTTGAAATCGCATCTGAGATCAGATCACTAAGTGTGTCGATTTCCTCTTCGCGGAATTCAAGTGTTGCAGAAGTATTATGGGTTGTATAATACTTTTGTACTTGCATATACAAACCCCATTGACCTTCAATGGGAAGTTTACTTAGGTCAAACTGGTCACATCCGGGTAGATTAGCCCAGGATACTTCAGTCGGGATCTCCACTAATACCTCATGCACCCTGGGATCGGAGATGTCATCCAAGAGATTACCCAGTTCATCGCGAGCAGACTGGGCAGGGATGACATTATATCCCCAGTCCCTGAGCGCACTCACAAGGGGATCATCAACGCCAAACGTGATCCTACGGATGAATCTCTGGGACTTGGGCGGATGCCAGCCAGCAGATGCGCCCGTAAGGAGACTCTTGCTTCCCGCTGGTTGTACTGTAGTAAATCTGTTCGGGCGGCGTAGCTTATGTTGGTTGCAGTAGTCAATTACGCCCCATTCAGCAGCTTCTCGCCAGCGTGCAAGGAATTCACGTTCTGCCTTCGGGAAATACTTCCCGGCCCTTGAATCCTCCGGTCTGCCTTGCATCATCCATTGCAGCCAGTCAGCGCCAAAAGCATGGACAAAGAAGTCAAATAGACCAGTAAAGCTGACGCCCACAATAGGGTCAACCTCACGGCTATACCGGAGCCTTTTCGGTACAAACTGGTGTTGTAGTAATGCCGCGACCTGCAGGCCGCCCGCGTAGAATGCATCGTATTGCTTTTCATCATCCTTAGGGTCCAGAGTGTTTAGGTGAATTTCGGAGAGATTACATAGGTTGTCGCGCATGATGATTTCGCCACACTGTGCCACTAAGACAACTGTCCCAAGGGTAAAAGAGTGTGTATTGCTAACCGTACAACAAAACACTTCCGGTGCATTATGACTGAATGTAATCGACTTAACACGATTACACTTTGACTTAACGCTATAGGCGACAGTGCGATCATGAAAACTCTTTAGGCGTTCAAAGGAGCAGAGCCAGGCCAATTTGATAGACCCGACCTGAGCAATCGTCACCCGATAGGTTGGCTTAATTT
>JARROY010000015.1:0-14604 GCA_037383445.1 Anaerolineales bacterium
GAACACACCGAGTGCACCGGAACCAATCATTCCGAAGGCTAACCCGGTCCCCCGGAACAACCGATAATAGACCCAAAATGCACACAATGCCGTCAGAAATCCCGTAATAAGCGGAATCAATTTATCTGTCATCAGGGGGAACAGAAATTATCTCATCACTTGTAATTATGTCCATTTGGCCACTTGACCGTCGCTTAATTGAGACTTGACTAGAAAATGGAACAAAACCATCAAGTATTTGACCATAATGGGTAGACCGATCATCTCTTTCCCCCAAATCATCTGTGTTTATATAGCCGCTGCATCCTGCGCATCCTCCACCTGCTATCTCCGCTATTCGCACCCCATCCTCGGCCTCTCGCTCGATTCGACATCCGGCACCACAGACAAACAGATCAGGGCAATTCCAACATTTTTGAGGTAATTCATACTCCTCAGGGTATTCCTCTCTATCCCGGAAGCTGATAAATAAATTGTTGTTCCAAATGCTATCCCATGGATCATTTAGTATATTTCCAGCAGATACATAATAAGATTGACAAGGCAACACGTCACCATTCGGTTCAATACAAATCGAATATTCACCAGCGTTGCACTTTTTTGTCCCAACATCAAGTTCCATTGGAGACATTCGACAGTACTCGGTAGGTGTGTACCACAAAAATCTCATTCCATAGTCATCGCCAAGAGTTCTAACTTTAGAAATAATCGCTGGAAGCTCCTCCGCAAGGATAGCATTAGGATGCTCAAACCCTCCACCTGCGTAGATCATACCGTTCATAGCGAAAGTACGGATACCTAAGTCATATAAAAATTCAATTAATTGCTCTATTTGCCCCAGATTAGACCGCATCAGAGTAGTATTCGTAATCACATGCACACCCGTAGTTATCGCAGTCCGAATACCTTGAATGGTTTGATCAAAGGAGTCAGCACCCATCATCTGGTTGTGAACGTCTTTAAAGCAGGATCCCAAGGTAATCTGGACATGATTTAAACCCGCTTTAGCAGCTTTTTCCATAAACGGGGCATGGGACAGATATCTCCCATTAGAGTTTAATCCAACAACTAGTCCCAATTGATCGGCATATTCAACTATTTTCAGAAAATCTGGGTGCAAGGTTGCTTCCCCACCGGTTAGGATCACATGAGGAATCCCCAACTCAACAATTTTGTCAAATACGCGAAACCAATGTGATATAGGTAGAGATGGCATAGCCAAACGATTAGCTTCATTGTAACAATGCGGACATTGGTTATTACAACCATAGGTTAAGGCTACATCAACCTTATATGGCGCATTGGTGTTCAAACTAAACAGTGGTGCCCGATCTAAAAGTCCTGAAAGAGCGCAAGTTTGGCAGCCATCCATATCTTGCGTTAAATGATCAATTATATGATAGGCTTTTTTGACATCCCCAATTAATTCAGACTTTTTAACCCTGTATTTAGATCGTAAGATTGCAGCTGCATCACCTTGATTTAAACCATCCAAAGCCATTTTTATTATTTCTGTTCCAACCCCATGAAGGTGAATGACATCTGTTACATCAACAAAAAGAATCCCGTTACCTTCTTTGGAGATCCTGAGGTGAAGACGTTTTCTAGAACCATTACTTTGTATGATTGGATAAGTATAAAGCCCTGATTTTATTTCACTATAAGAGGATAAGGCATACTTAAGTCCCATCACACCATTAATTATTTTTATACCAGTATAGAATTAAAATAATTTTGGGTCAAACCTTTACGATCACAACCACGGATGCTGGTTGTTTATCAGTGCGGTAATCATTCTATTTATTCTGATTAATAATTTTGGACCAAGAATCCCTTAATGCAACGGTAAGATTAAAAACGAAATTATTCTCATGAGAAGATTCAGGATCAAGGTAGAAATATCCTTGTCTTAAAAATTGATATCGATCACCCGGCTTTGCCGAAGCCATAGATGGTTCTAATTTGGCATCAGATAATATTTCTAATGAGTCTGGATTCAGGTTTTCAGTAAAATCATGGCCTTCATCAACCGCTTCAGGATCCTCGGTCAAAAAAAGCTGGTCATACATCTTTACACTGGCTTCAATCGCATGTTCTGCAGAAACCCAATGAAGGGTACCTTTAACTCGCCTCCCATCAGGTGCTTGTCCGCCAATTGAAGCAGGGTCATACGTACAGTGAACTTCGACAACATTTCCATTCTCGTCTTTTTTAAAATCAGTACAAGTAATTAAGCAAGCATTCATCAAGCGGACTTCCCGCCCCGGAGCTAGACGAAAATATTTGGGAGGTGGATTTTCAGAAAAATCTTCTTGTTCAATAAAAATTTCTCGTGTCAGCGGTACCTTCCGAGTTTCTGATTTATCTTTATCATGTCTATAATAATCGACCTCCAACTCAATTGTTTGATCTTCAGGAAAATTATCAATCACTAATTTTAGAGGTCTTAAGACGGCCATAACGCGTTTACAGATTGGATCGAGATCTTGTCTAACAGTGTGCTGGAAGAGAGCATAATCAATCACACTATTGGTTTTAGCGACGCCAATTCGGTCACAAAAATCACGTACCGCTTCTGGTCGCACACCTCGACGTCGAATGCCCGCAATTGTAGGCATCCTTGGATCGTCCCAGCCATCCACATATCCCCCTTCAACTAGTCGGTTTAACTTTCTTTTACTCATTAGAGTGTAAGAGAGATTCAATCGTGCAAATTCGATTTGCTGTGGGTGATGGATTTCAAGATTATAAAGGTACCAATCATACAACGGCCTATGATCCTCAAACTCCAAGGTGCAGATAGAATGGGTAATCCCTTCAATCGAATCAGATTGACCATGCGCAAAGTCGTAGGTTGGGTAAATACACCAATCGTCTCCCGTTCTATGGTGAGTGGCTTTCAGCACACGATACATAACTGGATCTCTCATATTAAGGTTTGGAGATGACATATCAATTTTTGCTCGTAATACTTTCTCCCCGTCTTCAAATTCTCCTGCACGCATTTTCTTAAATAAATCCAAATTTTCTTCAACAGAACGGTTACGATAAGGACTATTTCTTCCGGGTTCAGTTAGGGAACCGCGATACTCACGGATTTCATCAGCACTAAGATCATCAACATACGCTTTTCCCTGTTGAACCAATTCCAGAGCAAATTGATATAGCTGCTCAAAATAATCAGATGCGAATAAAACATCGCCATCCCAATGAAACCCCAGCCATTTTACATCTTCTTGAATAGATTCAACATACTCGATGTTCTCTTTTAGAGGATTAGTATCATCAAATCGCAGGTTGGTTTTGCCTCCGTATCTTTCGGCAATCCCAAAATTTAGACAAATCGATTTTGCATGACCAATATGAAGATAACCATTTGGTTCTGGGGGAAATCGTGTAATTACTTGATTATCAAACCGGCCTGAGGCGTTATGTTCATCGATGATATCGGTAATAAAATTTGAATTGTTTTTTTCATTCTCTGACATGAATTGCTCCGGTTAACTATTGGACTTAAGCAAAGTTATTGCATTTCTTAAACGCTCTAAGGTTTTATCTTTCCCTAAAATATCCATACTTTCAATCAGGGGTGGACTCACTGTTTGGCCAGAAAGGGCAATCCGCAGGACCCCAAAGACCTGCCCCAACTTTATTGATAAACTTTCGGCTAAATCTCGAATTGGTTGCTCCAGCTGATCATAATTATATTCCGAAGCAGTTTCAAGAATTGCGTATAACTTTTCGGCGACTTCTAATGCCTGAGGCGCACTCAATCCTTTTACAACTAAATCTTCAAATTTGGGTGAAACCTGATCAACAAACAAAAAATTTACCCAATCTGTTACTTCATCCAGGGTAGTCATCCTTGGTTGAAGTAATTCCGCAATCTTAATCATCACTTGATCATCTACAAAGAAACCCGCTTCCAGTAAAAATGGTTTTAACCGTTGGGCCAAATCCTCAAGATTAAGGTGTCTGATATGAAGCCCGTTAAAATGATCTAGTTTTTTAAAATCAATGGCAGCGTTTTTAGGATTGAGTTTACTTATGGAAAACTTATCTATTAAATCCTCCATAGTAAAAAATTCGGTTTGATCATCATAACCCCACCCCATTAGAGCGACCCAATTGATCACGGCCTCTGGCAAATATCCCATCTTTTTCATATCTCTGATAAAGATCGATTCTCCTGAAGCCTTCATAACCTCAGTATCTCTTTTGCTCATTTTGCCTTTGCCGCTCGGTTTTAAAAATAACGATAAATGCACCCATTCTGGTTCATTCCATCCCATCGCACGATAGATTTGAGCATGGAGAGGAAAGGTAGGAATCCACTCTTCCCCTCGAAGCACATGGGTTATTTTCATAAAATGATCATCCACCATGGTTGCTAGATGATACACCGCTAATCCATCAGATTTTATCAAAACATAATCATCTAACAAAGCATTATCAAATGTAATCTCTCCGCGTAAACGATCAACAACCGTAGTTGTTCCCTTTCGGGGCATCTTAAAGCGGATTACATGCTCCTCTCCAATCGAAATACGTTTCCTGGCTTCTTCTAAAGGAATATTTCTGCATGTCCCAGGATATCTCGGATGTTCCTTTCGCTTTTTCTGCTCTTTTTTGGTGTTTTCTAACTCGGATTTTGAGCAAAAGCAATAAAAAGCATGCCCTTTTTGAACCAAGGTTTCTGCAACCTCAAGATATAAATCTTTCCTCTCTGATTGTCTGTATGGGGCATAAGGTCCCCCAATATCTGGTCCCTCATCCCAATTTAAACCTAACCATTTTAAACTTGAGATTAAATCTTCCTCCGCACGCGGATCATATCTTTTCTGATCTGTATCCTCAAATCTTAATATAAACTGTCCACCAGTTTGTTGGCCTAACAAGTAATTATATAGAGCAGTCCTAGCGCTTCCCAAATGGGTTATTCCTGTTGGTGAAGGACCGAAGCGAACACGCATCGGCATACCTTCGATATACTTTGATTCCGCCATGACACTCCTAATTTAAGATAACTTTTGCCTCGCGGCAACACTTTCAACCAAACCAATCCCGAGTAATACAGAAAGTAAAGAACTGCCACCCTGGCTTATTTGCGGAAGTGGCAATCCGGTTACCGGTAGTAGTTTAAGGTTCATTCCAATATTTACAATTGTTTGGAACGCGATAAACGTCGCTACCCCATAACAAATTAAGGCACCATAATTGTCACGTGCAACAAGCGCAGTCCTTAATATCCTGTAAATAACAAAAAATAAAAACCCCATGATCGCTACCGCACCTACAAATCCTAACTCGTTGGCAATTGAGGCGTAGATAAAATCACTATGTCTCACTTTCAAGAATCTTAATTGAACTTGTGATCCCTGCCCATACCCTTGGCCCAGCCATCCTCCAGACCCAATAGTGATCAAGGCCTGGGTTACATTATATTCTTCCCCAAAACGCGCATCGGGATTGGTAAAGAAGAAATTATTAATCCGCTGTTTTTGGTAGTCTTGGAAGAAAAACAGATAACCAAGCACCAAAAGAATTACCATCAAAATTATTCCAATTACAATATATCTTGTTTTCAACCCACTAGCAAAAAGTAATGCGCCCCAAATCACTAAAAGGGTAATCGATGTGCTTAGGTCTGGCTGAATGATCACCAAGCCAACCAATCCCATTGTCAAAATTGCACTACGAATAATCCAGGATAATTGGGAAATTTTTTCTTGGTTACGGGCGAAGAAATCAGCCATTACCACAATAATGGTTATTTTTGCCAGTTCAGATGGCTGAACAATCGCAAAACCCACATCCAACCAGCGAGATGATCCAAAAGCTGTTTCTCCTCCAAATGCTACAAGCCCTAAGAAAATAGCAATGAGCACATACATCACCCTACCAATGGGTGCCCATAGATGGTAATCAAACAGGGTGATGAGGATGATTAATACAAATCCAATCCCTGCAAATAGTATCTGTCTGCCAACGGTATTATTTTCAATCAATTCTGGATTCTTCGCAATCGCAGAATCAATCATCGCTATACTAAAAATGATCAATATAGCCACAGCCCCAATCAGCCAATAATCAAAATATCGCCAAGTTTCTAATCTCATATATTCTTAGTACCTGAAGATTTGGGAATTGTTGTCAATTATCTAGCGAGACCGTCGAGGATTTGCTTTTTTAATTGGAATCTCCGCTAGAAGGTATTGCTCACGCCCATCTTGTTGAACTTTAATCTGTACTGCCTCCCGATCCACTTGTATATGCCGGGATATCACCTCAATTATCTCATCACGTAAATCTTCCATCACACTTGGAGATAGATCTGTTCGATCATGAATTAAGACTAGCTGCAACCGCTCCTTTGCAGTAGATGCACTTTTTTGTCTTCCTCTTATTAGCTTTTCTACTACTCGCCTCACAGTTAATCACCTCCAGATCGAATGAATTTCGTCAGTCTGCTGAAGAAACCATTCTCCGATTGTAATTCCATAAAGGGAACTTCCTCTCCTAATATTCTTCTTGCGATATTCCCAAAAGCCTTACCTGCTTTGCTTTTCCCATCTAGTGCCACTGGGATCCCGCGATTCGCACTTACCAATACGCTTTCATCTTCAGGAATTATCCCGATAAGATCGATTGCCAGTAATTCCAAAACATCCTGCACGTCAAGCATATCCCCGCGTTCAACCATGCTTGGGTTAAGTCGATTCAAAACTAATTTTGCAGGACCTTTTTCCTCCGCCTCTATTAAACCAATGATCCGATCTGCATCACGTACAGCTGATACCTCGGGATTTGTAATAACAAGAACCGCATCTGCCGGAGCGATTGCATTTCGAAATCCACGTTCTATCCCAGCCGGTGAATCAATGACAACATAATCAACCAATTCGCGCAATTCATTACAAAGCCGGATCATATCACTAGGGGAGACGGCACTTTTATCGCGAGTCTGCGCTGCCGGAATAAGATGCAAATTTGGCTGTCTTTTGTCTTTGATCATGGCTTGGCGTAATCGACAACGTCCTTCAACCACATCAACCAGATCATACACGATCCTGTTTTCAAGCCCAAGGATCACATCCAAATTTCTCAAACCAATATCCGCATCTAGACATACCACTTTTTGATCAAGCTCAGCCAATGCCGCACCAATATTCGCAGTTGCAGTAGTTTTACCTACGCCACCTTTTCCTGAAGTGATCGTTATTACTTTACCTGCCATATTTATCCTCAAGTTAGTATTTTTAAATTCAGCTTTGGCGCATCCAAGGCTCTGCAACAACCTTATCGTCACGAATAAAAGCCATTTCTGGACGAATTTCATCCCTATCGGTAGGAGAAATTGCTATCTTATCACCAATTCTTAATTGTGTTGGTAGCAAACCTAAAGCACAAACCACAGCGCCAGTATTTCCATGTGCACCTGCGTGAACCATTCCACGAAGTTTTCCCCAGACAATTACATTTCCACCTGCAATCAGCTCTGCCCCAGGATTTACGTCTCCAATCACAATAATATGACCGTCAAAATCGATTCTAGCTCCTGAACGCAGTGTACGATGAATTAAAATGGCTTCATCGCCATCTAAATTTTTCTCCTTTGTTCTTGCAGCTTGCTCTACCGGACCTTGATAAATTCTTGTTGCCATCCCAAGCGCCTGAGCATTCTGCTCCGTTGTAGGGGAATTTGTCAAAATAGCCCAAAGAGTAATCCCTTTATCGGATAATTGATCACGCAACTTACCTAATGCGGCGGCATGGATCACATGGTTTTCAACGTTGAGAATTATTTTTGCCCCCCTCAAAAAATCTCCCTGCGCATCCAATTGTTCTATTAATGCATGCTCAACTTCTGGCCATTCCCCATCGCTCAGGGTGACCAATAAGCCTTCGCGGATGCCTTTAAATTTAACCGATGGCCGCATTACATCATCCTCTTCATAATAGGAGAATTATAGCATTAAGTTTTATTGAGTGCCTAATGCTGCATCAATAGCTTTTAATTCGAAATAAGCTTCAATCATTTGTTTTACAACAGGGCCAGCAACACTGGCGCCTTCGCCACCGTTATATAAAAAAGCAATAACAGCAATTTCCGGATTATCAAAGGGGGCGTATGCTACAGTCCATGAATGCGTGGGCCAATTTCCTGGAATGCAGAGGTTTTTCCTCAAAGCAACAATATCGCAATATTCTGCCGTACCTGTTTTACCCGCTACTGGGATAGGAAAATCTCCAAACAATTCACCACGTTTAGAAAGTGTTCCTTCTGTAGCGGCCAACCGCATTCCCCGCTGCATTGCTGAAAAAACCTCGGGCCTTATTGATTTGTATTCTCCTGTAGGTTTGCAGCTACCTATCCCTAAAGGCTCATCATAGACTTTAATTAAATTGTCAACTGTTAAGTCCCATCGAACGTCTGGCACCATGGGGCTAATCACGACGGGTCGAATCGGGTCCCCCTCGGCGTTATAAACCTGCCCTTCAATGACTCCCTCTTCATCATAGTAGTAATCGTAAAGCTGTCCATTTTCAGTCAAAACAACGAAGTCAATTGGATTCCCAAAAGCATCATAAACATGGGCAATAACCCTACCTCGACCATCGATATCGCTATCCAGCAAATTTCCCAGTTCATCCATGACAACTGTAATGGTATTGCCATCCCCATCCACAACTTCTCGGACAAGCGTTGGGCGGACTAATTTTCCATCGTTAGCTACTGTGGCTGCGGAGAGAAGAATTTGTAACGGAGAGGCGATCATAAATCCCTGTCCCACACTTGAAATGTATGTATCCCCAGTAGACCAGTTTTCTCCCTGATTAATTCGCTTCCATGTTGGATCTGGGATCAATCCATCGGTTTCGTCGGGAAGTTCAATACCGTTCAAACGATTGTACCCGAGTGCCTCGGCGTAAGTGCCTAACCGGCAAATTCCTAGCCCCTCAATTCCCTCGCTAGGATATCCACCACCAAGTTTATAAAAATACACATTGCTTGAATTTGCTACCCCACCATAGAAATTTAATTGTCCAAACCCTGCCCTATTCCAATCGACAAAATCTTTAGCTTTTCCTGGGTCTCCCGGATAAAAACTATTTTCTATGGTAATTTGGCCCGGGGTCTGAACCATTTGATTCACCGATACCACATTTTCGTTCAGAGCACCGATGCCTGTAACAATTTTGAATACAGACCCGGCAGGGAGTTCCGCTCCAACAGCATGGTTTAATAACGGATTTGTCGCATCAAGTGTCAACTGATTGTAATAATAAGATGGAATTACTCTTGCAAACCGATTATTTTCATAAGTTGGCCATGACACCATCGAAATTATTTCTCCGGTTTTGGGATTTATCGCAATTGCCACGCCGCTACTGATGCGAATTTCCCCAGAATTTCCAAAGAAATAGGTATTCCAATAATTTATTTCACGTTTCAAGATCGCTTCAGTTGCTTGCTGATAACGAAGATCTACAGTTAGTATCAAATTATCACCATCTTCAGGTTGAACAATCCCTTCAATATCCCGCAACACAGCCCCTGCAACATCCACTTCCACCAACCTTCTTCCTGGAACTCCCCGCAAAATCTGATCAAAATACAATTCAAGGCCACCGTAGCCAATTTTGTCCCGGTTAGGGACAAAACCAATGGCGCTTAATCGGTCTTCCAGCTGTTCCGGAATCGGTCCAAGATAGCCAATAAAAGTGGAAGTTAATTCACCTGTTGGATAATCCCGCACAGGTTCAACCTGAATACTGACACCTGGCCAATCCACAGATTTCTCCATGATTGCTAATGCACGATCCCGCTCAATATCGCACTCGATCAATACTGGTTCAAATGGATCAAAAGTGAGACCGACATCGAACATTTCAGTAATACCCAAATTATCACCACATTGAATTAATATATCCTCTTCCTCGGGGTTATCATCAAAACTAAGTGGTTTTTCAGTGTATTGAGATAGTTCCCTTAAAATCCGATTCTGCTCACCCAGGTCTTCCGGGACTGCTGCGGGAGTAATTGCGATGTCGTAAGAAGCAATATTTCTTGCCAACACAATGCCATTTCTGTCATAAATCACACCACGCTGTGTTCGAAGGCTAACCTCTTCTGTTCTGTTCGCCTCAGCTTCCTGAATCCATTGATCTCCCTGGAGAATTTGTAAATCAAACAGCCGGACGGCAAAGAAAAACATTAATCCTGCAAAACCAATCATAAAAGCATAAATACGTAACTTTGATATTGTATTTTGGGATTGAGGATTAGAAGAATTCATAAATCAACCTCTTTTGGATAAATGGCTTTCGCAATCTCGCCTACCACCCCATAAATTGGAAGCACAAATATCATATTTAAGATAAGTGAAGGTAACAAAACGATGTTTAAAAATTCCACTATGTTTATTGGATATCCAGTTACCCATAAATAGACGATTTCAATCCCATAAATTAACAAAGATCCTAAAAATGTCGAAATTAACAAAAGCCATACAGGCACCTGCCATATTCTACGTTGAGCAAACATTACAATCCAAACAAGGATAGAATAACCAATTACAGGTAACCAAAAAGGTAAAGCAGAGGAAATTCCCACCATTAATCCTGCAATAATACCAAATAATAGTTGGGAATCTTGATCGCTCTGTAAAATCCATGCAAGGAGAACCAACATCACTAGGTCCGCTGCTCCATATAGGAGTTGGACCTGAGTCACAATTGTATTTTGAAGCACCATGGCCAAACTAAGCAACAGAATACCTGTTATATTTGCCATACCGGAATTTATTCCCCTTCTTCTGGTGGAAGCAAAGGAGCGATATCGATCGTTCTGTAATCCACGATGACCAAAACAATATTCAAACGAGAAAAATCTACTGCCGGTTGTACTGCCGCTTGTTGGAACAGGGCAGTCGCTGAACCTCTCACGCTGGCAACTTGTCCGATTAATATGTTGGCTGGAAAGTTCCCCCCAATCCCAGAAGTTAAGATTAAGTCTCCTGGTTGAACTTCTGCATCTTGTGGGATTAAATCGAGAGAAATGTCATTTGTAATACTTCCAGATAGCACCGCGGAGGTATCCGAAGGTTGAATATTGACGTTCACATCTGATGCGGGGTCGGTTATTAATTGAACCCTGGCAGCACTTGATGTCACAGCATCGATTCTACCAACCAACCCTTCCGCACTAACCACAGGCATCCCCCTCAAAATTCCATCGTCACTTCCAACATCGATCACTACATACTTTAAAAATGGTCTTGGGTCCCGAAAAACAACAGAGGCCGATTTGTATTCATTTTCGCGTTGACTCCTGGCAAAATCTAACAATGCAGAGAGCAACTCAACCTCAGTAACTTGCTGTTGAAGAGATATCACCTCAGTCTGCAGATTAGCCACCTCGGCCTCCAATTCTGCATTCCGCTGTCTAAGACGAACCAGATCGGTTGGGGCGTTAAAAAAGTCCTGTAATGCTAAATAACGCGTTGTTAACCATTCCTGAATAGATAGAAAAGGTGTAGCAACTGCTCTCCCAACAGGTGCCAAAATCCCACCCAGGGCTAAAGCGAGGACCCCTACTGCAATCAGGCCTAATGCGATAGTTTGCCATTGGCGGTTATTTCTAAATCTCATCTAACACACCATGCTTGGTTTGATTCATAATATGGGTGAATAAATTCAGGCTACCGATTATCCATCCTCAAGAGCCAATGCTTAAGGTTTTCAAAATCTTCTAACACCAATCCAGCGCCTCGGGCGACACAGGTCATTGGATCTTCTGCAACCCAAGCACGAATTCGGATTTCCTCAGAAATTCGATCCGCAAGCCCAAGCAATTGAGCCCCTCCCCCCGCGAGACAAATTCCGATATCCATTAGATCAGAAATAATTTCGGGTTGAACTTCATCCAAAGTATCTTTCACGGTATCGACAATCGTTTGGACTGACCCGGAAATCGCCTCGCGGATCTCAATCGAAGATAATTCCAAGGTTTCTGGCAATCCTGATACGAGGTTTCTTCCTCGAACGGTATAGGTCTTTTCTTCAGGTAGTGAAAAAGCAGATCCAATTTTCATCTTAACTTCTTCAGCCATTCGCTCACCAATTAATAAATTATATTTATTTTTAACGTATTGAAGAATGTCCTGATCTAATTCATCACCTGCGACCCGCAATGAGCGCGAAGTAACCACACCGCCCATGGAAAACACCGTAACCTCCGTCGTCCCTCCCCCAATATCTACGATCATACTTCCCCCAACCTCTGCAATCGGAAGTCCTGCGGCGATAGCAGAAGCAGTTGGTTCTTCAATCAAGTAAGTCTCTCTAGCTCCTGCAAGTGCACAGGCATCATATACTGCTCTCATTTCAACTTCGGTGACTCCAGAAGGAATCCCAACTACAACCCTAGGTCGAGGAAATGGGACAATGCTTTGTAGGTGAGCTTTATCAATAAAATATGCCAACATTTCCTGAGTTATCTCAAATTCAGAAATCACACCATCCCGTAATGGACGCACAGCAACCATATTGCTGGGAGTTCTTCCGACCATTGCCTTCGCCTCTTTTCCAACAAAATAAGGTTCTCGAGTACGTTTATCAACAGCCACATAGGAGGGTTCATTAATAGTTATCCCTTTGCCGCGCACATGAACGAGTGTATTCGCAGTACCAAGGTCAATTCCTATATCCAGTGAGAAGAAGCCAAGAATCCAGTTAAGGAGGTTAAATGCCAATGCCTGCTCCAATACGTAAATTAGGTCTACTCAAAACAATCAACTTAGTTTGACCTAATAATGAGTATACCAAAGCCGAATTATACCACGTCAAAAATGAAATTTCACACAATGCAAACTACTAATCACCCTGAAAAAAACTTCTTAAACCATTCTTTTTTGGGCTATATTCATACTGAATTATAGCGGTAATTACACTTTTATGGGTCAGGATTGCTTTTTTAATCTTTCTTAGGTATAATGTGCCACATTTAGCAATACCCACTCTCTTGATACGGACAACTTACTAGATTTTCAAAGCTAAAGGAGGTAACGGAAACCAAAAAACATCAACAGGAAAAGATAGCGCATGGCCCATTATTGGGTGACGAGGATGAGGGTTCTTCATTTCATTATGAAGCTAACCGGTTTCGAACAGGATACCAGATTGATTACCGGGAAAATCGAGAGATCAGCGGAAGCCCTCCGGAGAAACCATCACTCCGATTTCTTTTCCTCCATGAAGAAAACAATGTATACAACACAACGCAGGTAACTGTGTTGAAAAAATTACGTTGTGGATGGTAAAACGAACTATACGCAATATTTAGTTTTGCGGTCAAATTAGTTATTGACATGGAGGTTCCCAATGTGTGGAATTGTTGGATACATCGGCCCGCGCAATGCTACGCCGATAATATTAAATGGTCTAAAACGACTTGAATACAGGGGGTATGATTCTGCTGGAATTGCTGTTCTAGAAGACGGACACCTTGAAATCCGAAGAGATGCGGGAAAACTAAATCGATTGCTTGCAATAGTGGAGGAAAATCCTCTATCAGGCCAATTAGGAATTGGGCATACGCGATGGGCTACTCACGGCGAACCCAATGCTCAAAATGCTCACCCTCATTTAGGAACAACCAAGGAAGTTGTAGTTGTTCACAATGGTATTGTTGAAAATTACCTGGAATTAAGGGATGAATTGGTTTCTGAAGGGGTTCACCTTAATAGTGAAACTGACAGCGAAATTATTGTTCACTTGATCGAAAAATTCCTTTCTACCGAGGATGATTTACTTTCAGCATCTCGTAAAGCTTTTGCAATGCTAAAAGGTCATCATGGAATTGTGGTGATTTCATCAAAAGAACCCGATAAAATAATCGCCTCACGGATTGGAAACGCAGGTGGAGTGGTTGTTGGTTTCGGTGAGGGAGAAATGTACGTCGCATCAGATATGCCTGCCATCCTTGACCATACCCGGAAAATGACCTTTCTGGAGAGTCATCAGATTGCTGTAGTTACAACCAATAGCCTTGAAATTCAAACCCTGGAAGGAACCCCGGTCGATTATCAAATTGATTCGATTTCCTGGGATCCGGTCGCTGCGGAGAAGGGCGAATACCGCCATTTTATGCAAAAAGAAATCCACGAACAGATCCGGTCAATCACCGATACAATTTCTGGTAGAGTGGATTTTGACGCTGGTAGGATTTTACTTCCAAACCTGAACCTCACTCCTGATGACGCGCGCAAAATCGAAAAAATAATCATTATCGCCTGTGGAACTGCCGGTTACGCGGCAATGGTCGGCAAAGTGTTGATAGAAAAAATCGCTCGAATTCCGGTTGAAGTGGATATTGCATCCGAATTCCGGTATCGTGATCCAATCATCAATGACAGGACTGTAGTGTTGGCAATTAGTCAATCCGGGGAAACCGCTGATACCCTTGCAGCCATGTATGAGGGAAAAGAACGCGGTGCGAAATTATGGTCTATTGTCAATGTCATTGGGTCTCAAGCGATGCGAATAGCAGATGGGTATATATCGATGCAAACCGGCCCAGAAATTGGTGTAGCTTCAACC
>JARROY010000016.1:0-4097 GCA_037383445.1 Anaerolineales bacterium
TATCACCAACGAGACCTTCACCCTCAATCCAGACAGCACGATCGGCGTGCCGGATAAGCCCGGCCTGGGTGTGACGATCGATTCGAAAGCTCTCAAGCGCGTCACCGTGCGGAGTGAAGTCTATTTGCCAGAGTAATGGTTTCCAAGTCGGGATATAATCAACAGGTATGTCAATCCTCGTGAGGAACGCCCATGGAAAACCCATACGCAGTACTCTTTGAACCAGTTCAGATCGGACCGGTGACCGCTCCAAACCGTTTTTACCAGGTGCCCCAATGTAATGGCTTTGGCCATTTATTTCCCCGCAGCGTGGCGGCAATGCGCGGCATTAAAGCTGAAGGCGGCTGGGGGGTAGTATGCACCGAAGAAACCGAGATCCACTACTCTGGCGATCTTTCCCCGGCCGTGGAAGGGAGACTGTGGGATGAAAGTGATATCCCGGCCTTAGCCCTGACGGTGGAAGCGGTGCACGAGCACGGCGCACTGGCCGGGATTGAACTGGTATACAGCGGCCACCATGCGGTTAACCTGTATTCCCGTTCCACGCCTTTTGATGTGGGTTCGCTGAGCCTGAGCGGGTATTTACCGGCACAGGCGCGCATGGCGGATAAAGAAGACCTGCGCAATATCCGCCGCTGGCACCGTCAGGCCGCCCTCAACGCCAAGCAGGCTGGTTTTGACATTGTGTACTGCTACGCGGCTCACGAACTATCCCTGCCGATGTTCTTGCTGCTCCGGCGCTACAACCAGCGCACCGACGAGTACGGCGGCAGCCTGAAGAACCGCACCCGTTTGCTGCGTGAGCTGCTGGAGGAGACCCACGAAGCGGTCGGTGACAGCTGTGCGGTAGCGCTGCGCCTGGCGGTGGATGAACTGCTTGGTGAGGAGGGACTGACTCACGACGGCGAAGGGTTAGAGATCGTCTCCATGCTGGCGGAGCTGCCCGATTTGTGGGATGTCAACCTGAGCGACTGGAGCAACGATTCGGGTTCGTCTCGTTTTATGAAGGAAGGCTACCAGGAGCCGTATATTTCGTTTGTCAAATCGCTGACCACCAAGCCGGTAGTCGGGGTGGGACGCTACACCTCGCCCGAAGCGATGGTCTCGGCCGTCCGCCGTGGGGTGATGGATTTGATCGGGGCAGCACGGCCTTCGATTGCAGACCCCTTCCTGCCCACCAAGATTCGGGAAGGGCGGGTGGAGGACATCCGCGAGTGCATCGGCTGCAACATCTGCGCCAGCTCCGACGTGATTGGGGTACCGATCCGCTGCACTCAGAACCCGGCCATGGGTGAGGAGTGGCGGCGGAATTGGCATCCGGAACGCATCCCACCGAAAAAAACCGACCAGAGCGTGCTGGTTGTGGGGGGGGTGGAGGTGTATCCCGGCAGCCGGATGTCCCGGGAGGATGTACTTGATTCCGGTCTTGAGCATGTGATCGTGGCGACCGGTGCCAAATGGCGGAACGATGGAGTCGGCCGCACCCTGCACTACCCGATCCCCGGACACGATCAGGCGCATGTTTTCTGCCCCGATGACCTGATGGAAGATCGCTTCCCGACTGGCAGGGTGGTGGTGTATGACGATGATCATTTCTACATGGGGAGCGTACTGGCAGAACTGCTGGTGCAGCAAGGCTGTAAGGTGACCCTGGTCACTCCAGCCCCGACGATCGCCGAATGGTCGAAAAACACCCTCGAGCATCCGCATATTCTGCGCAAACTGCTGGCTTTAGGCGTAGAACTGCAAACGCTCACTCACTTTGAGAAAATTGAGCCGGAGCAGGTGCTGCTCTCCAGCGCGCTGAAACATGACCCCGAATGGGTGATGGCTGATGGAGTGGTGCTGGTCTCGAACCGCATTTCCAATGACGATTTATACAGCCAGCTAAAGAGTGACGCGGCGGAAGGCAAGCTCAAGTCGCTGCGCCTGATCGGGGATGCCGAGGCACCTAACCTGATCGCCCAGGCGGTTTTCTCGGGGCACCTGGCAGCCCAGGAGTTTGAAGAGACGTTGGATGGAAAGGTGCCTTTCCGGCGCGAGCACCTGCGTTTGTAAGGTGGGGAAAATATACCAGATGCACATAGTACTCAACAGGCGGTAGGGTTGCACAGACCTGCACCTTGGCCTTGTGTGGGTAAATCGCCTCAATATCCTAACAATTTTCTTATTTGATTCTTATTCAAATGTAATGATTCGCGGTGTCTTGTCGTCTATAATTGGCAGGATATGTATATGTTGGAGATGTATGTTAAAAACTCGTTGGTTTAAAATACTTAATGATGTTTGGGGGAACAAAACTCGTTCGTTATTAGTGATCTTATCAATTGCAGTCGGGGTGGGGGTCGTAGGGATAATCAACAACGCCCGCTATATGATCGAAGACGACCTTTATTCTCAGTACGCGGCCGGTAACCCGGCCAGCGTCTCTCTATACGTTTCTCCTTTCCAGGAGGACCTATTGGATGAGATCAAGACGACAGACGAGGTGGAAAGCGTGGAAGCGCGCCGCTTGGTGCAGGCTTCTATTTTGCGCGGCGACCAACCGCCCTCAGAGGTGGTTCTGGCCGCAGTGCCAAATATCGTGAACACTGATGTGAACCAGTTGACATTCCTTGAGGGACGGTCGACACTTGGAGATTCCGAGATCGTGCTGGAGAAGCAAACTGCCGAGGCTTTGGGGGCGCAGGTTGGTGACCAGATTTCGGTGCAGATGGAAAATGGGGAGACCTTCTCGCTGACTGTCAGCGCCATTGCCCAAAATATCTACGATATGCCTTATTCGATCAGCAGCCGGATGAGCGGTTTTGTCACCATGGATACCCTGGTGCTGATGGGTGAGATGCCCTATTACAACCGGCTGGATGTCGTGGTGGCCGAACCGCTGAACACCCGGGATGGCGTGCTCGACGTAGGCGCTAAGCTTCGGGATGAGATCATCCAGCCTGCCGGGGTGTTTGTCGGCAGCATCCAGATCCCAGGAATCGACTCCGATCCTGGTGAACACTGGGCTCAAAACCAGATCAGCGGCTTTGTGCTGATCCTGCAAGTGATGAGTGTGCTGGCGATCTTCCTCAGCGGGGGATTGGTGATCAACACCATCTCGGCTATCCTGACCCAACAGGTCAAGCAAATTGGCATCATGCGTTCGATTGGGGCGGTGCCCGGCCAAATTTCCGGCATGTTCATCCTGAATATCCTGATCTTCAGTTTGTTGGGCTGGCTAGTGGCGATCCCGATCAGCTTGCTGGGGTCGTATGGTCTGGCCAGTTTTGCGGCTAATTATCTCAATTTTAATGTCAGCGGGATGCACTTATCTCCAGAGATATTCGTGCTGATGACGGCGATCGCCTTCATCGTACCGGTGGGTGTGGCCCTGATCCCGATCATCAAAGGCACTTCGATCAAGATCTACGATGCCATTTACCAGCAGGGATTGGTCAACGAAGACCAAAAGCCCTGGCTGGAACGCGCCCTGGGGCGTTTGAAGTTCCTCAGCCCGGCCAGTGTGCTCTCTCTGCTGAATACCTTCCGCAATGTACCGCGCCTGACGATCACCCTGATTACTTTGATTCTGGCAGGGGCAACCTTCGTGGCCGCCTTCAGCACGCGCGCTTCGCTGAATGCCCAGATCGATGAATTTTCCCGCTATGCTCAATTCGACGCTGCAATCGAAATCAGTGATCAACAGGCGACGCGGGATGAAGTAGAGGCGGCCGCCATGGATGTTCCCGGGGTGGTGGTGGCAGAGGGATGGGTGGACGCTGGTGGAATTTTCCTCCGCAGTGATGGAAGTGAAGGCGGAGAAGTAGAACTCATTGGCCTTCCTTCGGATACCCAGACCATCGACCCTGTGCTGCTCTCCGGCCGCTGGCTGACAGATGCCGATAAGACCGGTGTAGTGGTCAACCAGGACCTGGTCCAACAGGAAGACGGGATCGAGCTTGGGGGTCAGATCACGGTGCAGGTGATGGGGAAAGATCATACCTACGATGTGGTCGGGATTGCTTCCAAACACCTGGTTGGGCCGCGTGTCTATATGAATTCGGCGGCCTTTGCAGACCTGACCGGGGTTGAAAACCAGGTCAGCGTGGTGC
>JARROY010000016.1:4141-16911 GCA_037383445.1 Anaerolineales bacterium
AGCTTGGTACGAGTGCGCACCAGCCTGGATGAGATCGGTGATGCTGAAACTCAAGCGGCCGTCGGTACTGCCCTGGAAGACTCCTTCAAAGAGCTTGGATATGCCGATGGCAGTGCCCAACTGCAGAGCGATTTCTCTGAATATCTCTCCGAACCCTTCTCGATCATCCTGATGGTATTGCTGGTGATGGCCGGTTTGCTGGCGGTGGTCGGCGGGCTGAGTCTGGCCGGTACCATGGGGATCAACGTGATGGAGCGCACGCGGGAGATTGGTGTGCTGCGCTCGGTAGGTGCGTCGAATGGATCTATCCGCCAGGTGGTTGTTTTGGAAGGGGTGGTGATCGCCGTTTTGAGCTGGATGCTGGTGGGCGTGGTTTCTGGCCCTTCGGCGGCAGCTTTGGCCAGTGCTGTGATGTATGCGATCCTGAAAGTTCAGCTGACCTTCAGCTATTCTTTTGCCGGGCTGTTCATCTGGTTGGCGATAATCGTGGCGATTGGTGCGCTTTCCAGCCTGACTCCGGCCCGCAATGCTGTCCGGCTGACGGTGCGCGAAGTATTGGATTATGAATAAAACGGGTGGAAAATAACCCCCGATAAAGAATAAATTTTGAGGTTAATATATGTTTGGAAAAAAGAAAAAAACGATCAGTACCCCCAGCCAGCCGCAGGCAAATGGCCAGGCCCTGATCGATTTGAATAACCTTCACAAGGTATATAAGACAGATGCCGGAGATTTCCCTGCTTTGAGGGGAATTGACCTGCAGATCCATGCCGGGGAGTTTGTCTCGGTGATTGGCAAATCGGGCAGCGGGAAGACGACCCTGATCAACATGCTCACGGGGATCGACCGCCCAACGGATGGTGAGATTATCATGGGTGGGCTCTCGATCGGTGATTTGAGCGAAGGTGAGATGGCTCATTGGCGCGGCCTGAATATGGGCGTGGTCTTTCAGTTCTTTCAGCTGCTGCCGACCCTGACGGTGCTGCAGAATGTGATGCTGCCGATGGATTTCTGCAATATGTACTCTCCCAGCGAGCGGCGTGAACGTGCCCTGCACCTGCTGGATTTGGTCGGGATTGCAGAACACGCTTACAAGATTCCCAGTCGTTTATCGGGCGGACAGCAGCAGCGAGCAGCGATTGCACGCGCCCTGGCCAACGACCCGCCGATCATTGCCACCGATGAGCCGACCGGCAATCTGGATTCGAAGACTGCCAACCAGATCTTTGACCTGTTCCAGCGCCTGGTAGATGATGGCAAAACGATCTTGATGGTCACTCACGACGATGACTTAGCTACCCGCGCCTCGCGCACCGTAATTATTTCGGACGGAGAGATCGTTAATGAATACCTGGCCAAGGCCATGCCGACATTGAGCCATGAAGTGCTCTTGAAGGCCACCCGCCAGCTAAAGACAGAAAGCTACGCCAGGGGTGAGGTGATCATCCAGCAAGGTGAACCTGCCGACCGTTTCTACATTATTACCAGCGGCCGGGCGAATGTTTACCTGAACCGGCCTGACGCACGACCAGTGCTGGTGGACCGGCTGACCCCCGGGCAGTTCTTTGGTGAGATGGGCTTATTCCAGGGTGGCAAACGCCAGGCCCAGGTGCGATCCTCTGCGGAGTTTCCGGTAGAGGTGATCTCGCTGGACAAGCGGGCTTTTGATGACTTGCTCGGTGAATCCGAGGAGATGAGAGCCGAAATTCAGCGCAGTTTCAAGCTGCGTTCCAGTAATCTGGCGGCTGCCGCCGGACTGTAGACAAACAGTTCTAGATAGCCAAAAGGCCGCACATGCGGCCTTTTTGATTCTACTATCGGCAGTTTGCTGGATTATTCTTCGTTTTTCTTTCTTACTTTCAGTCGCAGCCCGGAAACGGCGATGACTTCCACTTCGTCTCCCTCTTCAACGGGCGGGCTGTCATCGGTCAGTTCGGCAGTCCACAGTTCGCTGGCCAGGTGGACCTTGCCCGGTTGATGCTTGCTGATTGGAGCCCGTACCCTGCCAAAGCGCCCAACCATCGAGGACTGCCCCATACGCGCCGGGGTGCGCTGGGCCCGGATAGCAAGCCGGATGGCAAAAAAGAAGGTTCCAGCGGTGAGCATTCCCATTACAACTACCAGCGGCACGCTGACCCGGAAGAAAGAAGGCGTGCTGGAGGAGTTAAACAGCAGCAGTGCGCCAGCGATGAAGGAGGCGACGCCGGCGGTGGTGAGCGCACCATGCGTGGGCGCTTTGACATCCAGGAAGAAGAGCACAAAAGCCGTAGCAATGAAAATCAGGCCAAACCAGTTGACCGGTAAAATCCCTAACCCGTAAGCTGCCAGTGACAAGCTGACCACACCGAGGAATCCCGCCACCCAACCTCCCGGACTGCTGATCTCGATCAGGATGGCTTGCACGCCTATCGTGAGCAGCAGAAAAACGATGTTGGGATTGGTCAGCATGGTGAGCAGTTCTTCCATCAGGGTGAGGTTGAATTCCTCGACCTGGATATTGGCCGTGGAGAGAGTTCGTTCACCGGCAGTGGTGGTGACAGTTAGCCCGTCGATCTGGCGCAGCAGGTCTGGGATATCCTCAGCGATGAAGTTGATCAGCCCGATTTGGAAGGCTTCTTTGGCGGAGACGGCTTTAGCGTTTTCTACGGTATCCTCGGCCAGGGCGACTGCTTCGGGGGGCAGCCGGTCTTCGGTGAGGGTGCGGATTTGGGCTTTGAGGATTTCTTTGACCTTGGCTTCCATCGTCTCGCCGATGTCCTCACCAGAAGATCCTACCGGGCTGGCGGCGCCTATCGCAGTTTCGGGGGCCATGGCGGTCAGATGTCCGGCAAGGGTGATGACGGTGCCGGCGCTTCCGGCAATGGCGCCGCGCGGCGCTACGTAGACCACGACGGGTACAGAACTGCTGCGGATGGCCTCAACCATGCGGGTCAGCAGATCGACCGCACCGCCCGGGGTGTTGAGCTGCAGGACGACTAATTGGGTGTTTTCTTGCTCGGCTGCACTGAGCCCGCGCTCCAGATACTCGGCCAAGGCAGGGGTCAACGGTCCCTCGATGGACAAAGACAGCGCCGTGCCCGAGTTGTCCTGTGCTTGGGCATTCAGGAACGAGAATGAGAGCATGGTGAGCACGATAATCAGCAAGAAAACCCTGGTTCTGTTCATGAGTGTATTATACCTTCCGAATTGAAAACCCCGTGAGATTTGGGCGGCCTTCGTCTTGACCTTCAGACAGGCTCAAGGTAGAATTGAACGCGCTCAAAAGAGCGTATGCGGGCGTCGCCAAGTGGTAAGGCATCAGCCTTCCAAGCTGACATTCACGGGTTCGAATCCCGTCGCCCGCTCTGGTTTTGGCAAGTTGTGGTCAGTAGGCAGTAGGCAGCAATGCGTTGTCAAGGCCACTGACCTTTTTGCTAAAAGGAGTATGCAGCAGGGCCCGTAGCTCAATGGCAGAGCACCTGGCTCATAACCGGTTGGTTGCAGGTTCGAATCCTGCCGGGCCCATAAAAATCCACCGCAGGTGGTTTTCAGTCTCGCAGAAATGCGGGACTATCTGTTTAATCTGGAATTGGGTGCAGTTTGAGTGCAAATAGAATGGATACTATATGACCTGTGAACAGTTGGGTATGGTGCGAGATGGATAGTGGAAGGCTCGTTTATTATGCTAAAGCATAAATCTTAGGTTTCTTTGTATCTTTTGTCTTTGAAAGACCGCTAGTGTTGATTATTTAACACAAGATTTGATGACTGTTTGAGGGTCTCATATAAAACCCAAATCAATTCTAGCTTCCTCTCTGATTATGGCAAAACCCATTCTCGCCATAGATCGGAAAGATCACATTCACACTTCGTTTCAGCAATATTCCTAAAATCGTCCGGACCAGCAATATGCCAAAGATATGTTTGAAAATAATCTTTAAGGACGGTCGCAAACAGTTCTTCACCCAACTGATCCTCCAGCTTCAACAAAAAGGACATCCCCCGACTGTAGATGATGGGAAAATAATTGGATCGTTGATAATTCAATACAGGCATACCAATTGGTATCTTTTCTCGGTTAATTCGAGACCAGCTTTTTCCAATCATGATGTCAAATGCTGATGAAGACCCTTCAATTTCCTGAAAATACAGGTGGGTTAGATACTGTGCAAATGATTCGTCCAGCCAGGGTTGATTGATCTGATCGCTCCCAACCATGTTGTAAAACCACTGGTGTGCAGTTTCATGAACGATAGCAATAATCAAAAAATCAGCAAGAGTCTGGTTAGCGGATGCCGAATTCTCAATGAAGTTATCTAGCCCAACAGCAATGATGCCAGGGTATTCCATAGCACTTGAGACTGGTGAAGCAACGATATCAAATTCTGTATATGGGTACGCCCCTAAATGGTCACTAAGGAGGGATAATGTGTTTTGGGCAATTTCAAGGATTCTGCTCTGATTAGTGGTATATCCAGGAATAGCGTAGCAGTTGATTGCTGTATCATCAAAATCGATGGTTTCCACAGAGTATAAAGGGCTTGCGGAAAGGTAAAAGTCTCGGATTGGTCCGGCAATAATCTCTACGGTTTGTATATTGGTTTCTTGATTTACATTGGTGACCGTTTCCATTCCCGACGAAACGATCACTAGTTCTTCCGGCGCTGTAATTATCAGATGATAAAAACTTGAATCCAGAAAAGGTAAATCGCCATTCGACGCAGGATAATCGACATGCCAGCCATTCTCATCGTAAACCGGGATTGAAGGGAGCAAATTGTCCAATGCCAGAATATCTTTATCATATCCGAAGATATCATAATTTCCCCCCATTTCTACAGGAATGGATAAACTGAATGAAAGCTGCACGCTCAATTCCTCACCTTGCTCCAGTGGCTGGAGAAGTTCAATGCGCAGCGCTGTGTCTTGGCTGGCAAGTTCCCACGCAGTTTCTTCGCCTCGGATTTTAATGTCCTCCAAGTGGTATTCTCCGCCATTGTAATTCGGAAACAAACGGAAATATATTTCAGACAAGGGTGTATCCTCGTTATTCACGAAATATGTCTGAAGATTCCCTCGTACTAATTGATATGAAGGATCAATTTCTATCTCACCCTCATAGATTGGGGCTGTTTCCAATAAGGAAGCAAATTCCTGAGTCGCTGATACAAGGTTGGTTTGATAAAGCGATGGGTTTCTATGGTCGGGGAGCTTTACCTCTATCTCACTTTGTGTGTCATTTTCGCAGGAAGACACCATCAGTAGCAAAACCAGGCTTAGACACAAAATTCTAATTCTCTTCATTATGAACTCCATATCTTTTGTTGACTTTTGTATTAGCTTTAATAGATAGGAAATAAAAAACCCTGGAAATGGCCTCTGGGAAATCATAATTAAAATTGATTGAATGTCGGGTTTTTTTCCAGCTCAAAAAAACAATGCTCTTAGAATGATAAAAGGGTATCACCATCGTTGTTGCCATTATCCATCCAAGGAATCTAATTGCCTACGCCAGTGACGGATTATTTTACTTGCCTAACGGTAATGATTAGTTCATCATCGTTGAAAGGATCAATAGCTTTCATCAAACGGTCATGTTTATATGTCATAGTTTTTTAAGACCGCATCTTTGGGAAGTTGTTTCATATTTCCTACCCTTATCCAAAAGTGGCTAGATGCGTATGAAAAGAAATCATTCAAGGAATTGTTTTTCATAAAAAATCCGTATACGTTATACCAATCTTTAGACTCCCATCCTGTGTTCTGCTCTAGCTCACATTCTCATTATAGAGTGTAAAATACCAATCTGATTTTTTTATTATTGTTTTCTAATTTTTCTAAGGCATTTCTGTTACTCCTTCAGCCGAGGGTATATCTAAAGTTTCTATTAATGGATTACCAAGGTGGTAGCGTGAACACCGTTTTTGATCTTTACCCCCCAATCTTGGCCTTGATGTTGAAGGCGCTTTGCAAATCACTGTCTGGGATCCGTCAAATATATCAAAGCTTCCCATTTCCTGTTTTCAAACTATGATAAGATAAATTAAGTTAATTTCAACCCAAAAAACCCAAATATATAAACTGTGTTTAGAAAACTACGCGTAAAAGAAGAACCTCCAAAAATAGCCCCTGGTCTGGATGATATATCCATTGTCCAGTTGATCGATGATGCCAGTATCCCAGTAACACTGACAGTGCTGAATAGTTTGCCGGAGAATCCAAAACTGAGGTTATACCGTACCCTGCTCCCCATTCAAGTTCTAGCTGATTTTGATATAAATCCGCGCACGTGGAAAAACCCTGATAAGGTCCCTCAGGTAAAATTGGTGGCTGAAAAAGGGAGCAATAAAGTGAAACTCTCAGCTTGGTATGGGGAATCCACCGAAAACGAGTTTTTCTATCTCGAATTGGGGGATAACGCTTTCAATGGCGTCGATTTAAACTTTTTTATCGCTAATAATCCAGTCAGCCAAAGATATGATATTGATACTGATGAACAGGGAAGAGAAACGCATTTCGGCACTGTCTACCGAAACCTGAAAGAAGAGCAAAAAGCTATGCGGGCAGGTCTGGCACCAGGGCAGATCCGGGAAGGGCTGCGTTGCTCCCGGATTGTCTTCAACCATATCGAGACTTTCCTGACCTTGATGGCGCATCATGCCTTTTTCCTGGAACCACTTACCTATGTATCCGCCTGGTTATTCGAGCGGCGCGGGTTTGCTTATGTTCAGGGGCATAAGCTCATGGACACGATTCATAAAGAGTTTCAGCCAGATGGTGCATTATATAAAGCCTTAGATGGCAGTACCCCGTTCCGCCAGCCAGACCAATGGAAAACTGTGCGCGGGCGCGCTTGGGCAATTCATGATGGGATATTAGAAGTCATAGATCAAAAGTGGGATGGATTAAAAATGGTTAAGCAGATTGGCAGACATGCAGGTGTAGAAACTTTCCCAGGATCGGAGTATTAGGAGGCTTGAAGTTGGATAGGTTTCAAATCACACGGGCCGCAGAATTCGAGTCGTTAAGTATTTTTCGTGAATTTATCACTGAATGTTGTGCTCAATACAACATTCCCGATAACGTCGTGCTTGATCTCAAACTGGCTGTGGACGAAGCCTGTACAAATATTATTCAACATGGGTATAAAGGAATGAATCCCGGCTCGATCATTCTTTCTTTTCGTATTGAATCAACGCGCATCCTAGTTCAAATCACAGATTTTGGTCATATCTTTGAACCTGTCGAAACCCCGAAACCTGACATTGAAGCTGCCTTGGAGGATCGAGAATTCGGGGGATTGGGGTTGTTCCTAATCTATCAGACAATGGATAATATTGATTATCATTCGTCTGAGGATGGCAACACCTTGACCTTCACCAAATTTTTTAATTCGGGTGATTAAATTAATCTATCTCTGCTGATTTCAAATTTTAGTTTGTCTAAAAATCTATACTTATCTTAAAAATTAGGGTAAAATCTATCTGATTTGGGAAATTTGTCTTTGTTCCCATATCACCTTTAATGCTCCTTTTGTGATACTGAGCGCAGTCCCGGGTAATTTATGCAATTTCAATCCAATCCTTATATTGTCTGGCAGATAATCTCAACAATCATCATGTTGGGTATTGTGCTGTATATCTACACTCGACCAAGAAAAAAACCAGAAACCAGTGCCTTAGCTTTGATGATGTTTGGCGGGGCACTTTGGTCTCTCGCCAATGTAATTCAATGGATGAGCCCCGATTTTGCTTGGCAATCCCGATTGAATATATTGGTATATCTCGGAATTATTCTTGTCCCAACCGCGTGGTTTTTATTCGCCGTCAGGTATACAGGGATTGGATTTGTCCCCATTGTAAAAATTGGCCCGTGGTTGTGGATTTTTCCCGCACTAACACTAATTGTATTGATCACGAATGATTTTCACCATCTGTTTTTTCTATCCGAAGAGATCATTTACATCAATGGTTTTGGTGTAATTGTCCCTCAATACGGTCCCCTTTTCTATATTCATACAGCGTATTCTTATTTGTTGTTATTTTTGGGGATGATTATTTTAGTGTACTCCCTTTTCTCCAACTTTAAAAAATATGGGATCTATGCTTATGGTTTAATCATTGGGGTATTGACTCCTTTATTGGGGAATATTTATTTTTTGTTTGGGCCTATACCAGAAACATTCCCAGACCCCACTCCTTTATTCTTCGGGATTACCGGGATTGCATTTGCATGGACAATATTTGGCAGCCGGATGCTGGAAGTTGTCGATTTTGCCCATGAATCTATTGTCAAGAATCTTTCCAACGGGATTGTGGTTTTAGATCTCGATAATAAGATATTAGACATTAACCCTGCGGCCCTTCGAATTCTTAGATCCAATCCACAAGATTATGTGGGGTGGCCGTTTATAAAGCTGATTGAAAATAACCCTTCATTGGAACGAATAATAAAAACTGGTTTTGAGCACTTCAACAATGGTAAATTAACGCATACTGTTGAATGGATCGATGAACAATCCAGCTATGAATTAGTTTTTACTCAGATAAAAGATAATTTCGGTTTGGTCACAGGCTCTTTATTAGAGTTTTGGGATATCAGTGAAAAAATTCAGGCTGAAGAAAAATTGGCTTCTACCAGGCAAGCCTACCAATTGACCATGGATACCCTTCAAGATAGTTATTTTGAGGCAGACCCAAATGGCATAATTACCTATGCCAATAATGCTTTCGTTTCAAATTTAGGATTCAATGATCCACAAGAGGTTGTTGGAAAGCATTTCAGAAATTTTACAGATCGAAGTTCTGTGAGGTATATTTTTAACAAATTTAAATTACTCTACGAGACCAAAAAACCCCTTGACGTTTTTGAATACAATTATCGCTCAAGGGAAGGGACTCTCTATATTGGGGAAACAGTTGTTTCTCCAATTTTGCGGGGAGATGAAGTAGTAGGGGCGCGCGGCACGATCCGGGATGTTACCTCAAGAGTAAAAGCGGAACGGGAAATTGCTGAACAAAAGGATTTGCTAGACGGCTTGCTCCAAAATGCACCCTTCGCAATTGTGATCAATGATTTGAACAATAAAATCACTGTTACCAATCCGGCTTTTGAAAAGATATTTGGCTATACCAATGAGGAAGTTTTAGGAAAGAACTTGGACAATATTCTATCAACACCAGAAATTCTTGAGGAGATGAGAGCTTTATCTAAAGTGGCTCTGGAGAAAGAAGTATTCCATACAGGGAAACGACTTAAAAAAGATGGCGAAATGGTGGATGTAGATATCTCTTCAGTCCCTTTTTATGTTAATGAGGAAAAATACGGCAATCTGGTTTTTTATCAAGATATCTCAGACCGATTAAAAGCCGAGTCGGAATTAGTAAAAACCCAAATAACCACCACAGAAATCCTGGATTCACTGCAAGACACGTATTTTGAAGCAGATTTGACAGGGGTTATCACCTATTCAAATGAAGCTATGGTGCGAACCACGGAGTATGATAGCAAAGAAGAAATCATCGGAAAAAACTTCCGCCATTTTACAGATCGAGAAACCATAATGCAAGTTTTTAAAGGTTTTCGATTACTTTATGAAACCGGAAAACCCGTCGAACCAATTGAATTCCACTACCGCACAAAGGACGGTCGTACTTTTGCGGCAGAAATTGTAGCCTCACCTATTATTGAGGAGGGTGAAGTAATTGGGTCCAGGGGAATAGTTCGGGACATCTCAGTAAGGATTAAAGCTGAAGAGGTGCTGCGGCAAGCAAAAGAGGCGGCGGAATATCGAGCGGATGAACTTGCCACCATCAATCGAGTCGCGGAAAAGGTTGGTCAAACTCTTGATTTACAAGAAATATTGGATTCGGTCTGCCAAGAGCTAACAACCATTTTTGAAGTGAAAAATGCGGGGATCGGTCTTCTGAACAAGGAAGGGGATAGTTTGGAAATTATTGCTTTTCACACCAAACTCCCCGAAGAAGAAAATGCCAAAGGGGTGATTATCCCACTAGAGGGTAATTCCTATTTCCGGGAAGTAATCGACAACAAAAAAACAGTTGTGATACAGGATGCGCAATCCGATCCCAAGACAAAGTCTTCCCATGATCTTTATCGCGAACGGGGTACACAAGCAATTATGATTGTTCCTTTACTCGTGCGTGGTCAAGCAATTGGGAATATTGGCTTGCCGGCATTAAATCCTAGCCACCAGTTTTCCGATAACGAAATTCAATTGGCCGAGACGATTGCCAGCCAGATTGCTTCAGCGGTCGACAATGCACAGTTATATGCCCAAACGGAGACTGCTCTAGGAGCTGCTGAAAGCGACTTGGAAATTGGCAGCCAAATCCAATCCGGTTTCTTTCCCAATACGATGCCAAATTTACCAGGTTGGGAGATCGCCACCCACTTCCACTCAGCCCGACAGGTGGCTGGGGATTTTTACGATGTTTTCCAATTTAAAGGATCAAACCTGACTGCCTTTGTGATTGCAGATGTGTGTGATAAGGGGGTTGGGGCTGCTTTATTCATGGTGCTGTTTCGCAGTCTGCTGCGAGCCTTCAGTGATTTAGAGATAGACAGCAACAATGTGCACCAGAAAATCATTGAAATTATCCAAAAAACAAACGACTTTATCGCTGAGATTCATGGCTCGTCTAACATGTTTGCTACCATGTTCTTTGGTATTCTGGATCCCGAGAACGGCAGTCTGCACTACATTAATGGCGGACATGAGCCGCCGATCATTTTAAATAAAAATGGCGAAAAAATTATGAGCTTAATGCCAACCGGTCCTGCAGTCGGGTTGTTTCCCCACCTGTTATTCGAGGTGAAAGAGATCAATCTCGATCCGGGAGATATTTTGGTCGGTTTTACAGATGGGGTTACCGATGCCCTTAACAAGCATAACCAGTTCTTTACTGAAGAAAGGCTTTTGAAAAGCATCTCAGCTCCATGGACATCCATTTTCAGCATGATTTTTGAACTAGAGGTTGAACTGCGAAAACATATTGGTGGGCAGGATCAATTTGACGATATCACGCTAATCTCTTTCCGCAGAAAATTGAAAGTTGAGAATGACTACCACGCAATTTGTCGGCCTGCAAAACTCGAGATGCTTGAGGAGCTGCGTGATTTCGTGGAATCTGCTGCAGGGCATAGTGGACTGACTGATCATGATGCTTTTGCATTCAAATTAACTGCTGAGGAAATCCTCACCAATATCATCCAATATGGTTATCAAAGCCAAGAACCGGGCTTGATTGCGCTATCCTTTGAATGTGACAATCAAAAAGTGACCATGAAAATCTGGGACGACGGGAAGTACTTCCCAATTGACCAAGCGGGTCCACCTGACCTTGGTTCTGATTGGGAGCAGAGGAAGTTGGGTGGTTTGGGGATTTATCTTGTAAAAGAGCTCATGGATAAAGTATCCTATAGCAGGGAAGCGAATGAAACCAATTTGCTGGTTTTAGAAAAATACAGGACTCAATAGATCGTGTGAAGGATGAAAGTATATGGACATAAAGGATAAAATTATCAAGGACGTCACTATCGTTAGCATTAATGGCAGTATTGATGCACTGACTGCCCCTGAAATCACCAATTATATGAATGATTTAATCGCCAGCGAGAAAATAAAATTAATTGCAGATTTCAGTGGCGTCGACTATACCAGCAGCGCTGGGCTGCGGGTGCTGCTGGCAGCAGTAAAGGCAACACGCGCAAAAGGCGGGGATCTTTATTTGGTAGGGGTCCAACCGGATGTCCTAAAAGTTCTCAGCCTGAGTGGATTTACCAGCATCATTAAAATCTTTAGTGAAATAGACCAAGCCGTCAACAGCTTTTCATAGCCGGTTGAAAAGAGAATGGGCTATCAGAAGAAAATTGCCCTCGTAATTGGATGGGGTAGTGTTAAATGTGCCGCAGCTTTGGGTCTTTTGCGTGTCCTTAACCAAGAGGGAATTACAGTGGATATGATGGTTACCAGCGGGGGAGGCAGTATCTTTGGCGCTTTGTTTGCACTGGGATACGACGTTGAAGAAATAGTTGAAATGAACCAGCGCCTCTGGACTCATGAAGTTACAGATCAAACCAACCGTCTAGCGATTCTTCAAATTTTTTTCCCAAAATTGTTCCGGGTGAAAGATTATTTCAACCTCCGGAGTGATAAACTGGTTAACCAAAAGCTAAAAGAAGCTATGGGGGAGTACACCTTTGAGGATACCAAAATTCCCCTTTATATTTCTGCAACAGATTATCAGACCGGTCAGCAGGTCGTCTTCTCAGAAGGCAGTATATATGAGGCTGTTCGAGCTACGATCGCCTTACCGCTTATTTTCCCCCCGTTCCGAAAGGAAGACCGCTTGCTGGCAGATGGCTATTTATCTGAACCCCTGCCAGTCGGTACTGCAATCCAGGAAGGAGCGGATATCATACTGGCGATGGGATTTGGGGCGATCTCTCATGCAGAGCGAAATTCCTTCTCGGATTATATTCTTCATCTTTCCAGCATTCTTTCACATAATTTGTTGCAGGCAGCATATTCATTTTATAACGTTGCCCACCATTCAGACCTGATTACGATCATCCCTCAATTTGAAGACGATATTCAAATGTTTGATACACACAAAGTACCTCAGATCATCCAGGCTGGTGAGGCAGAGGCTAAAAGAATTCTCCCTGAACTAAAGAATATGCTCATAGGGCAGGTGCGATGATAGAGCAAACCCTGCCAAAGGTGGCCCTTGTGATTGGTTCGGGCGGATTAAAATGTGCTGCTGTGA
>JARROY010000017.1:0-17319 GCA_037383445.1 Anaerolineales bacterium
TTTTTTGGAGAAAGGACTTTACATGATCAGAATACTTCAAGTGATATTAGCCCTTGCAATGCTATTTTTGGGGCGAAAACTGTTCTGGGTATTTGTTGGATCAATTGGATTCATCACAGCAACAGAATTGGCAGCCAGCAATCTAACCGCTCAACCTGAGTGGGTGATTGTTCTAATTGGGCTGGCAGCTGGAATTTTTGGAGCCCTATTGGCTGTATTTTTTCAGGCAGGAGCAATTGGCTTCGCAGGAATTCTCGGTGGTGGATATTTGGGATTACTGCTGCTAAGGTATCTCGGCATCTCGAACCAAACCGCTCAGACAATTGCCTATATAGTGGGTGCAGTTATCGGGCTTATTTTAATGATTCTATTGTTCGATTATGCGTTGATTGCACTTTCATCGTTATCCGGTTCGCTAATATTAATCGAAGCTGTAGGTTTATCTGGTTGGCTGTTTTGGATACTGGCTGTAATTATTACTGTGGTCGGTATTTCCGTTCAATATCGCCAATTAGAACCTAGTCAGGTGAGTCCTTAAAAGTCTTGATTTGAATTATTCATAAAATCAATATCAATGAAAGGAGAACAAATGATTAGGACATTAACAAGAAACTGGTGGATATTTATCATAAGGGGCCTATTCGCCATCATTTTCGGTGTATTAGCCCTGATGTGGCCGGAGCTTACCCTTTTTGCATTGGTTTGGCTTTTTGGCGCCTATGTTCTTGCAGATGGAGTTTTCCAGGTATATTCAGCCATTTCACGCCGTGAAGATTTCGACCGCTGGTGGCTGATCCTGCTGGAAGGGTTGTTCGGCATAGTTTTCGGAGTGCTCACATTTGCATGGCCAGGAATAACAGGCTTAGTCTTGCTGATTCTCATTGCAGCTTGGGCCTTCTTAACCGGGATGCTAGAAATTTCCGCCGCGATCCAACTGCGAAAAGAAATAGAAAACGAATGGCTGTTAGCCTTTTCAGGTGTAATTTCAATCGTGTTAGGCGTCCTGATGATGATCTGGCCCGCAGCCAGCGCAGTGGCTCTTGCCTTCATGATCGGTATATATGCCATCTTGTTCGGCGCAACCTTGATTCTACTGGGATTCCGCCTGAAAAACATGAACCCGGAAAGTAATCCCTTGATGAATCCCAGTTAGCCAAAACCTCTTCCCTAAGGAAGAATAGGGGAATAAACTGCGGGAATAGAGCATAAACTTTTATCTTACCAGTCCCACACAAATACAAACAAAGCCAACTCACTTGAAGTTGGCTTTGTTTGTATCTTAGAATAAGCTTATACAAAAACTGGCAACTATGGTTGCCAGTTTTGATTCTTCTATGCTGGTAAGTGGTTATTATCCCTCTACCGTTTGCCTTTTTTGCGGCCATAGGATAAGGGCAATAAATCCCATCAGCACACCCATCCAGGTAAACCAATAATCCAAAATACCCGGGAATCGGGCAGCTCGGCTGGCTTCTTGCTTCCTTTTCCCTAACTCTTCGATAAAAGCAGAACTGGCATCGGTGTTGTCGATGGGATCGATAACCAATTGAATCGGAGCCAAGCGAAGTCCTCGTACTCGCTGCCATACTTGAATCGAGAACCGTTCTCCTTCTAGATTTGCGTTGAAATCTTTAATGTGAATTGGACCAGATATCGTTTCCATTAATTTCAGAGCAGCCGGAGACATCTGATTTTGGAGTTGGGCCCTCACCTCAATGGGTTTATCTTCTGCGGTGGCAATCTTCCCAAGCTGATCCCATAATCCAGTCAGGTTTACCCGCACATAGTCCGGGAACAAGGTCAACGTGATCGTTCGATCTGGGTTTAGCCCGTCTCTTGCGGTGAATGTATATGTTTTTGTCATTTTTTTACCTCCATAATGTGAAATTTCTGTAATTTTTTAGTCTTTGTCTAATTTAATTATTCCATTCAATCCTATCTATTTCATCTCAGGGCAGCCAGTACAATTACTAATTTCTCTCGCTTTGAGATAAATTTGTAGAAATTTGCTTATAAGAGAATCTGTTAATCCCCCAATAAAATACTAGAAATATTTAGTAAGGCTTGATTCGGGAAAATTCCCGAATCAGGCCTTTGCGCATTTAATTCCTGGAAAATACATCCCCGTTCATCTTGGAGCCATTCTGAGCAAGTGCTAAATGTCTTTCTCCACAGAATGCATTCCCGTTGCGCCTCTTGGGCGGAGACGAGATTTTTCCAAAATTTGCGGTGTACCGTCTCCTTCGTAGCAGCGCACTGAAAAAGTATGGCGGCCTTCCTGATAAGGCCATTCAAAACGCCAGATCACCCAGGTCGTTTCGGACAGCGGTTCACGCAGTTGGGCTTGCTGCCACTCACCCTCATCTACCTGAATTTCTACCTTGGAGATGCCGCGCGCCCCTGAATACGCAATTCCCCCAATCGGGATGAGTCGCTGTCCATCTCTTTCGATGATCGATCTGACCGCTACCGTATCTATCACCGAAGTGGTATTCACCCTGGCAAAGATATCCCAGCCGCGTTCGACCCAGTATCCATCTTGAAAATGATTGACGACCTCAATCCCTGTAATCCATTTGGGCTGCTTCATCCCATAAACATCTGGAATCCAGACTCGGAGTGGGAACCCATGATCTTTTGGAAGCGGTTTACCATCCCAATTGTAAACCAGCATGATCCTGGGATCTTTGGTAATTAAGTTGAGATTGATCGTTTCGTAATACCCATCCCCGCAGGTTAAGATCAGGTACCGGCCCTCCTCCTGAATATCCGCATCCGCCAATATATCCTGCAGGCTGGCTCCGGTCCACAGTGTTGTGCTGATCAGATTTGTGCCCACCCGCCCGGAAATACAGCGCAGGGTAACAAATTGGTGCCTTGCTGGATAGTTGCTGCGCAGTTCATCCAAAGTTAGCAATAGGGGACGGTTGACCAGGCCAGTGATCGGCAGCCGCCAAGATTTCTCATCGATATCAAGCGGTTCCAGTCCAATAAACACTCGGAAATGGTCTTCGAGAGGGGTGTACTCGGGGCGGGTGCCAGGCACAGGTACAACGGGATCATTGGCATTCGGCAGTGGAAACAGCGGCAGTTCAGGTGGTGTTTCTTCAATGTCACTTTCCAGTTCTGGTTCCTCTTCAGCACCTAATAGACTGCCCAACCCCGCGCCAATCACTGTAATCGCAGCAGAAGTGCCGCCCAGGGTGATTAAAAATGTGCGCCGGCTTATTTTTTGTACATCCGACGTTTCAGACTGGCGAATGTCTTCTTCTATTTCTGCCGAAACGACCTGGAACTGGCGATGTACTCCATTTACCGCCCACCCCCAAACCAAAAAGTTCATTCCCAGCCATAAAAAATGTCCAGCGGGTGAAAAGGTTGTCTCTCCCTCTATCAAGCTGAGGATGATAATGGGTGCACCGGCAATAAGCACAGTCATTAACGTGATAATCTTGTTATTCAGTTTGGTATATCTTGCTAAGTAGAAATGGATCCCTCCTCCAAGTGCCCCGATGATGGAAAACAGACCAAGCGCAATTAGGCGTTCGGCTGTCTTGGCGGTGCTGGCCACGTTCATCCCAAAGAACCGCAGCGTATCAATGATCAGATCGATACCAAAGGTAACAACGGGACCTGGCAGCATCCCGGATAACCAATTAAAGATGTCATAAGGAGCGAATGGCGCACCAAATACCTGGTGAGCTAAGTACATCACCGCCATCACAGGGAAAGTTACCAATAATCCTGTTAACAATCCAAAAAATAACGTTTTCCGTTTCATCGTCTTTTATCCTATATCGATCACCTTCTGCCGATTGTGTCCAAGGACAAGCTGCCTATCCCATTTTTTTGGTGAGAGTCTTTAAGCAATCTGGACTATTCCAAGGTTATTGCGTCTGCAATAAGGAATGGTTCTATGTAATATACTATGATTTCGGAATTTTCCCGACAGTCGGCTTAGAAAAAATCCACCCACTTAATCAAAGGGCAAACCACATCCTGAGTAGATTGGGCTATAATACGCCCATGGCAAATCGCAATATCTTGGAAACCAAGATCAAGCCGCCCAGAGTGACCGGCAACCTGCTCTCTCGCTCGAGAGTGAAAGACCGTCTGGCAAATGTGCTGCAATACCGCCTGACGATTTTACAAGCAGGGGCAGGGTATGGAAAATCTACCACCCTTGCGATGCTGGCAGAAGATACCCCGCATGCAGTTTGGTACCAGCTCTCGGAAGAAGATCAGGACCCATTGGTATTCCTTTTGCACCTTTGCCATGCCACCCAAAGGATTTATCCGGAATTAGAAGGACTGCCCATCACCCCCTTAGAAACATGGGATAGTTCCCGCGGGCCGTTAATCACCCGGGAAATCGTCTCCCAATATTTAAATGCAGTCGGCTCCGGATTGGCCACAAATACATTGGTCATCCTGGACGATTTACACCTCATCGCCGATATTCCAGAGATGGCGCACATTCTGGACCGTCTGATAGGTCTGGCTCCCCCAACCCTGAACTTCGTTGTATCAACCAGGCACATCCTCCAACTGCCTAACTTGTTCCGCTGGAGGTCCTTGGGACAGGTGCTGGCTATAGATCAGACCGTACTGACTTTTTCAGAAGAAGAAATTGCGGCGTTGTTCCAATCTCACTATGGAATCGTTTTATCATCTGAAGAAATTGAAGACCTGTACGCGGCGACCGAAGGGTGGGCGATCAGTCTCCAACTAATCGGGCAGAGTTTGATTAGCGGTGCGGTTAAATCTGTGAGAGAGGCGATAGCCCGCCGCACCTCCCCATTAGACAGCTTGTTTGAGATTCTGGCAAAAGATGTGCTCCAGGGACAGCCAGAAGAGATGCAGGAGTTCATGCAGAGCTCCTCCGTTTTGCGCACCATGGTTCCAGAATCATGCAACTATCTGCTGCAAAGTGAAGACAGCTTGGATAAACTCTCTTACCTTAAAAATAACGACCTGTTTGTGGTTGAGTTGGGAGATCATGAACTTCGCTACCATCCCATTTTCCAACAATTTCTTTACCAGCAGCTTTCACTGCAGCAGCGGAACGATCTGAATAAGCGCGCCGCACAATACTTTCAAGAGAATAAACAACCCAACTCAGCCATTTACCATTACCTGAGAGCCGAAGATTATTTTGGCGCCGCGGAGTTGCTCGACAGCTATGGCGACCATCTCCATGCAACAGGGCATCTGGATACCCTCGCCAATTACCTCGATCATCTCTCTCCCGAAGCCTTGAGCCATTTCCCGAACCTTATCTACTACATGGGTGATCTTGCCCGCTTACACAGCCGCTTTGAGGAAGCTTTGGGATGGTATCAGCAAGCAGAATCTCTCTGGCGGGAACGCAACCAGGTAGAGGGGATTAGCCGTTCCCTTCGTGGCCAAGCACGCATCTACCTGGATACGGTAAACCCGAGCAAAGCCGAAGAACTTTTGCAGGAAGCCCTTCGCCTCAGCGATAGGATCACAGACCGCGAAACTCGCGCCAGGCTGTACCAGTTATTAGCAGAAAACAAGTTAAACTCCGGCAAAGTGGAAGAAGCCGAAGCCCTTCGCAAACAGGCCGAACTCCTCCGGCAGGAAGGTCCCGACGATGCCCAACTCTGGTACCGGGTACTGCTGCGTACTGGCCGCTTGGCAGAGGCACGCCGGCAGTTGGAACTTCGAGCCAAAGAAGAAACCTCTGAGCCCTTTAATTTACCTCGTTCGCATCGAGAAACCCAACTGCTGCTCTCAATCATTTACGCCATGCAGGGTGAAGCCGAAGCCGCCATACAGTCCTCCAGAGAGGGAATTCTGCGTGGCAAAGAATTAGCCTCTCCCTTTATTACTGCTGTCGGGTATATGCGGCAGGGACATGCCTTGATGTTGCAGCCTTACCAGGCCGGTTTTGCAGACGCAGAAAAACTATTCGAGCAGGTAATCGAAATCAGTGAAGAACTCTCTACCCCGAGGCTGCGCGTGGAAGCCTTGTGGGGCTTAGTGCGGGTGCACGGCTACCAGGGAAATCTTGAGAATGCTCAGCTGATGGCCAATAAAGGGATCGGTATCGCAGCTCAAGCAGGAGATGAATGGATCGCTTCGCTGACCCGTTTGGCTTTAGGTGCCAGTTACGTGCTCTCAGAACAAGATTCACAAGCCTTCGAATGGCTGGATAAAGCAGCCCGCGGGTTTAATGAATGCAGCGACCCCTTTGGTGGAAGCGGAGTGCGGTTATGGCAGTCTTTGTTGTGGTTCAGGCGAGGTGAATATGAAACCCTGTATCCAATCCTGCGTAATTTATTTGAAGTCTGCAAACAGAACCAATACGATACTCTCTTCACGCGTAGAACCCTTTTGGGGTTACCCGATGAAAGACTGATTGTGCCGCTGCTGATCTGGGCGCGCGAAAACGAGATCGGTGCAGGCTATCCGGGTCGCCTGTTGGAGATGATGGGATTGGAAAATATCCACCTCCATCCAGGATACCAGCTGAGAGTAAAAACTCTTGGCGGTTTTCAGGTATGGCGCGGGATGGAGCCGGTTGCCCATGGCGATTGGCGCAGAGAAAAAACCCGCCAGCTTTTTCAACTGCTGGTCACCTACCGCCATGTCCCCTTAGACCGGGAACAAATCTTGGAATATTTATGGCCCGGAATACCTCTCGAGAATGCCAACCGCAATTTTAAAGTAGCCCTCAACACGCTTTACGGCGTGCTGGAACCCACCCGAAAGCCAGGGCAAGACTCCGCCTATGTTCTCCGGGAAGGGGCAGTATATGGCCTTCGCCCAGGGAGCGATATCCAGATTGATGCAGACCAATTTAAAGAACTGGCTCAACAGGCAGAGAGTTTAATTGAACAAGATCCAGACCAGGCGCTGGAAAAACATGAAGCAGCATTAGTTATCTATGAAGGTGAGTTCCTTCCAGATGCGCGTTATCTGGTCTGGCCGGCAGTGGAGCGAGAACATTTGGCCGTGCTTTACCTGCAATCTGCAGATAAATTCTGTGAACTGAGCCTTAAAAAACGCCGGTACCAGAAAGTCATCGAGGAATGCCAGCGCATCTTGTCCCATGACAGCTGTTGGGAAAGAGCCTACCGCCATATGATGATCGCCTACGATGGGCTGGGAGATCACGGCCAGGTAGCCCGCACTTACCAGCGCTGTGTCGACATCTTTCAAACGGAATTAAACATCCAACCGTCGACGGAAACTCAAACGCTTTTCCAGAATCTAATTCAAGGTTCGTAAACCTCCCTTTTTAGTCCCACAAAGCTAATCTGTAACTCTTCCGTAACATTCTTTTGTTATGCTGGGTACGAAAGGATGAAGTGTATGGAGGAGAAATCGTTCCCTGATATTGCATCTTTTTTAATCCGCTTTGTTCAAGATCAAACCAATCCTGAAGGCATCCCATCTTATCGTGGAGTCATCCGTCACGTGCAAACAGATCACGAACAAGTCTTTACCTGTTGGGAAGAGGTCGAAACCTTCATCCAACAGGTAATTCCCCTAGAACTCATCAAAAATAAACACAAGGAGTAAAACCATGAGGTTGAAGGATAAAGTTTGTCTCATTACTGGCGGGGCCGCAGGAATCGGAAAAGCCACTGCCATTCGCTTTGCGCAAGAAGGTGCCAAGGTAATTCTCTGTGATCTGGTTGAAGAAGCCGGAGTGCAAACTGCGCAGGAAGTCGGGGGGGAATTCTACCAGGTAAACGTCGCCGACAGGCAGCAGGTACAGACCTGGGTGGATGACGTTTTTCAAAAATTCGGCCGGATCGATGTATTGGTCAATAACGCCGGGGTACTGCGGGATGGGCTGTTTGTCAGGGTGAAGGAGGGACAGCTGGTCAAGCAGATGTCTGAAGCCGATTGGGACCTGGTCATTGATGTCAATTTAAAAGGCACATTCAACTGCGCGCAGGCTGTTTCCCCTTATATGATCAACCAGGGTGGCGGCGTGATCCTCAATGCGACCTCGGTCGTGGGGCTGGATGGTAACTTTGGTCAGACCAACTATGTCGCCACCAAGGCAGGTGTCATTGGGATGACAAAGGTTTGGGCACGAGAACTGGGGCGGTATAACATCCGGGTCAACGCCGTTGCCCCCGGCTTTACCCTGACAGAAATGGTCCGGCAGATGCCTGAAAAAATCCTGGAAGGCATGGTTTCCCACACGCCGTTGGGTCGCATGGGGGAGCCCTCCGACATTGCCAATGCCTACTTATTCCTCGCCTCAGAGGAGGCCAGTTTTATCTCCGGCGCTGTACTTCGGGTAGACGGAGCGATTGTTGTTGGTACATAATTATACATAGATAGGAAAGGAAGCCCAATGACAAATAGAGTTGCACAAATCCTCTCCACTGGCAGCTACGTCCCTGATCGGGTCGTGACCAATCAAGAGATCGATCAGATTTTGGGGGAATCCACCAGCCAATGGTTGGTGGACAATGTCGGCATCCGGGAACGTCACTGGATGGCGGAAGACCAAACTACTTCGGACCTGGTCGTGGAAGCGTCCCGTCGAGCGTTAGAAAAAGCAGGGGTTACCGCAGACCAGCTTGACCTGATCATTGTATCTACCGACACACCAGATTATTTATCGCCCAGTACGGCGATCGTTGTTCAGCACAAATTGGGCGCAATCAATGCCGGCAGCTACGATGTCAACAGCGCTTGCGCCGGGTGGGTCACTGCCCTAGACCAAGGGGCTCGCTACTTGGCAACAGAACCCGCCATGAAATACATTTTGGTAGCCGGCGGTTATGGCATGAGCCGCTTCTTGAATTTTAAAGATAAGAAAACTGCCAATCTATTTGCCGATGGCGCCGGTGCCGCACTCCTCGGGGTCGGAGATGAACCCGGTTTTCTCGCCAGCAACCTGTTTGCCAAAGGTGAATTCCACGATGCCTTGGGGATCTATTGCGGGGGAGCTTTCCGGCCACCCACCCCAGAGAACCTTGCCAAGTTCGGCCCGCCTGTGGTGGAATTTGTGCGCAAATTCCCCAAAACGTTCAATACCGAATACTGGCCGCCCCTGGTGAAAGGAGCCCTCGATAAAGTCGGGTTGGCTTTCGATGATGTCGATATGTACTTGTGGACACAGCTCAATCTGCGCACCATCGAGTATATGATGGACCTGCTGCACCAGCCGATTGAGAAGACTCATTGGGTGATGGATAAATGGGGCTACACCGGGTCACCATGCGTGGTCATGGCCCTAGACGATGCCATCAACCAGGGGAAAGGACCCGCACCCGGAGATAAAATTGTATTCTGCGCCAGCGGCGGCGGGATCAGCATGGCGGCGTCGGTTTGGCAGTGGACCGCAAAATGACCAGCAGAACTCCAGGAATTGATTTAATTGACAGTGCTGGTGCTGTCACAAGTAAGGAGGAGTATGAATGTATATTGGTGATTATCTAGGCAGGAGAGAGATTTATTCACCAGATAAATTGGCGATCATCGATGCAGGTAAAAGCCCCGAACTCCGCCTCACCTACCGGCAGTGGAACCGGCGCGTCAACCAGCTTGCCAATTGGTTCAAACACGAGGCCGGTATTGGTAAAGGGGACCGGGTCGCAATTTTAGCGCGGGACGGCATCGAGCACCTGGATTGTTTATATGCCTGCAGCAAATTGGGTGCCATCCACGCCGCCTTCAACTGGCGTCTGCACTGGCGGGAACTGGTCTATCTGGTCGAACAGACGACACCCAAAGTCCTGATCTACTCGGATGATTTCATCGAGACCGTAAAAGAAGTCGAACAAGCCTCCCAAGGCACAGAGTCGCAAATTAAATATTACCTGCACCTCGACGGAGACGGAATTGAAGGCGGGATCGCCTTTGAACAAGCCTTTAAGAACCAACCAGACACCCCCGTGACTTGCGAGGAGCTTGAGGCTGAGGATACCGCCTGCCTGCTCTTCACCGGCGGCACAACCGGCCTACCCAAAGGTGCCCAGATCAGCCACCGGCAAATTTGCTGGAATGTGCTCAATACCGTCATCCACGATATCCGGCACGATGACACCTATCTGTGCGTTTTCCCCCTCTTCCACACCGGTGGTTTGTTTACCTATATCTCTTCCCAGATCATGTTTGGAAACACCACCATCCTGGTCCGCCAGTTCGATCCAGAACAGGTGCTGGAGTTAATCGAGCGGGAAAAGGTGACCGTTTTCGCCGGAGTGCCCACCATGTACCAGTTCCTGACGCAGGCGGAGAATTGGGAAACAGCCGATCTGAGCAGCCTGCGCTTCTGCACAAGCGGCGGCGCCCCGCTGCCGGTACCGCTGGTAGAGAAATACACCAGCGAGAAAGGCATCCGCTTTAAACAAGGTTTCGGGATGACCGAGTATGGCCCGGGGTTGTTTGCCCTGCCGCCGGAAGACGCCATCCGCAAAGCCGGCAGCATTGGCCGCCCGAATTTCTTCGTTGATGTACGCGTAGTTGATGAAGACAACCAGCCCCTTGGCCCTAACACTCCGGGCGAACTGGTCCTGAAAGGTCCCAGCGGCAGTTTGGGATACTGGAAGAACCCGAAAGCCTCTGCCGAGGTATTGGATGAAGAAGGCTGGTTCCACACGGGGGATATCGTTGAATATGATGAAGAATGGTACTTCTACGTCAGAGACCGCAAAAAAGATATGTTCATCTCCGGGGGAGAAAATGTCTACCCGGTGGAAATTGAAAACGTGCTTTACACCCACACGGCAGTCCAAATGTGTGCCGTGATCGGACTGCCAGACGAACGCTGGGGAGAAGTCGGCAAGGCCTGTGTTGTGCTCAAGCCAGGTCAATCTGCCACCGAACAGGAACTGATCGAGCATATGAAAGCCAACCTGGCAGGGTATAAAGTGCCAAAGTCGGTCACCCTGATGGACGCACTTCCCCTGTCTGGGATGGGCAAAATACTCAAACGAGAACTGCGTCAGCAGTTTATAGAGAGTTAGGAGGAGTAAAAATGGGAAGTAAGAAATTTGGCCGTGGGGTTGCAGTGGTTGGCGCTGGCATGAGTAAATTTGGCGTTTTTCCTGGCAAGGCCTCGCGTGATCTATTCGTAGAGGCTTTCCAGGATATGCGCGACTCGGTAGATAAAGGCATCGACCCGAAAGATATCGAAACCCTCTTTATTGGTAATTGCACCAGCGACCTCTTCGAAAAACAGGGGCATACCGCTCCCCTGATGGCAGATTGGGTAGGATTAACTCCCAGGCCTGCGACCAGGGTGGAAGATGCCTGTGCCAGTGGTGGGGTGGCCTTCCGCCAGGGAATTATGGCAATTGCCTCCGGCATGTACGATATTGTTCTGGTCGGAGGGTTCGAGAAAATGACCGACCTCCCGACCACCGAGGTGACCGACACCCTGGCAATTGCCAGCGATGCGCTTTATGAAACCCCTGCCGGGTTCACCTTTCCTGGATTCTATGCTGCCATGGCCACCGCCTATATGCACCAATACGGCGCCACGCCTGAGTCATTTATGAAAGTTGGCATCAAGAATCATGAAAACGGTGCGCTGAACGACAAAGCTCAGTTCGGTTCCACCATCCGGCAGGTGATGGAGAGCAAAGTCGCTAAAGCCCAAGCACGCGGTAAACCCGTACCCAATTGGGAGGACGAACTCGACTTTCTTAAAGACGACCGAGCCAACCCGGTAATTGCCTGGCCGATGCGCCTGTTCGATTGCTCACCCATTTCAGATGGTGCCGCTATCTTATTGCTCGTCAGCGAAGAACTGGCCAGCAGGTTCACCGATGCCCCCCTTCATGTGATCGGCTCCGGGCAGGCCAGCGACGCTGCACTCCACGACCGAAAAAGCATCACCAGCCTGAGAGCGGCCAAAACTGCCAGCCAGCAGGCTTATGAAATGGCAGGTGTCAAGCCGGAGGAAATCAAATTGGCCGAAGTCCATGATTGCTTTACCATCGCCGAACTAATCGCAACCGAAGATTTGGGTTTCTTTGCCCCAGGGGAAGGATATGCGGCCGCTGAAGAAGGTCTGACCGCCCGGCACGGACCCAAACCGATCAATACTTCCGGCGGATTAAAATCCAAAGGGCATCCGGTGGGAGCCTCGGGAGCCGGCCAGGTGGTTGAGATTTGGAAACAGCTGCGCGGAACAGCAGGCGACCGGCAGGTCCCTGGAGAACCAGCTTTAGCCCTGACCCACAACGTGGGTGGGACTGGCCAAACATGCGTAGTGAACATTTTTGAGCGGAGGTAAGCGATGGGAGACACCAATTTTACCAAGCAAGGTTTCAGCCAACACCTGGCTGAGCATAAACTGATGGGAACCGAATGCACCGTTTGTGGGACACAGCATTTGCCACCCCGACCGTTGTGCCCGAACTGCTTCAGCAATGAGTTGCGTTGGGTGGAAATGAATCCCCGTGGCACTCTTGCTGCTTTCACCACCGTGCATATTGCCTCATCGGCGATGATCGAAGCTGGCTACGGCCGTGAAAACCCGCACTGCTCGGGGATTGTGCAGTTGGAGAATGGCCAGTCGATCAGCGCTCTGATCCTGGGTGTAGATGTCTCTGATCCAACTTCAATCGAGATCGTTCAAATCTATTACGAGCTGCACGGACCGGAAAACGCACCTGTGCTGGTGTTAAATAACGGCATTATCATGAATGCCGCCACCAGCTGGGGATTTCAAACCAAAACCCTCTCATCCGTTTACCGGGTGCTCCAATACGACTGCCGCGGGCAGGGCCAATCCGACCATCCGGTCAAACCATATACCATGGAACAGCATGCGGAGGACTTGTCCAAGTTGCTGGATGCCCTGGAAATCGAAAAAGCCCATATCGCCGGCATCTCCTATGGAGGTGAAGTAGCTCAGGCGTTTGCCCTGGCGTTTCCTGAGAAAACCCTCAGCCTGATTTTAGCGGATACGGTCAGTGAGGTTGGTCCAGAGCTACGCCTGATAATCGAGAGCTGGGAAGATGCCCTGAGAGCAGATGATCCGCTGGCCTTTTTTAATGCCACTGTTCCCTGGAACTTCAGTGTGGAATTTATTGCCAACAATGCATCTTTATTGGAGGATGCCAAACAACGCTACCCTCTGCTCGATTTCCCAGCAGTCATCCGGTTGTGCGAAGCATTTTATCAAGTAAATTTTACCGCTCGACTCCAGGAGATCAACGCCCCTACCTGCATTATCTGCGGCGAAAAAGACCAGCTCAAAGGACTGCCCTATGCCCGCATCCTCAAACAGCACATCCCGCATGCTGAGCTGCACATCCTGAAAGGGGCAGGCCACGCCAGCTGTTGGGAGCGACCCGCTGAATTCAACACGGTAGTGTTGGGATTCTTGGCAAAAGTCCCCCCAGGTTAGTTTGGTTTGTAACTCGACAGGAACTTAAAAAAGCTACAATCACAATGGTACTATGGAGAAATTCATGAATGCGGCTCATTTAATGAGGAAGCGCGCCGAACTCACCCCAGAGCGGGTTGCCCTGGTTGAGTTGGAAACTGGTGCGCGCTATACTTACAAAGCACTCAATGAGCGCACCAACAAGCTGGCAAATTTCATGCGGGAAAAACTCGGCATCCAAAAGGGTGATCGGGTCTCTATTTTGGCAAAAAATAGTGTTGTCCATCTCGATCTGCTCTACGGTCTGCCAAAAATAGGAGCAATCTTTGCCCCATTCAATTGGCGTCTGACTGCCCGTGAACTAACCTACATGATCAACGATCTGGAGCCAAAAGTCCTCTTGTGCGAACCAGAATTCGCCCCCCTGCTCGATGAAATGCGGGATGGGATTCAGATCGAGCACCTTGTTTCGCTGCGCGGTGCAGAAATTGAAGATGCCTGGGTTTATGAAGACGAGCTGGATAAATCTCCCGCCAGCGAACCTTGGCAGCCCGAGATGGACGGTGAAACACCGTATGCCATCCTCTACACCTCGGGTACAACAGGCAATCCAAAAGGCGCCATCATCCCACACCGTCAGGTCTTATACAACTGCATCAATACCGCTGCCAGTTGGGGGCTGACAGAAAAGGACGTTTCCCCCGTTTACACCCCATTGTTCCATGCTGGCGGGCTGTTTGCCTTCCTGACTCCCATCCTCTACCTGGGCGGGAAAATTATTCTCGCCCGCGAGTTTGACCCCGAGGACTCACTTCGCTGGATACTGGAAGAAGGCTGCACGGTTATTCTCGGTGTGCCGACTCTATTCCAGATGTGGATGGATTCGCCTTATTTTGAGGAAGCTGACCTGAGCGGGGTGCACTATTTTGTCAGTGGAGGCGCCCCTTGCCCACCCCAACTGATGAATGCCTGGCGCAAGAAGAAACAGGTCAATTTCCGCCAGGGGTATGGGCTGACCGAAGTTGGGGTAAACTGCTTCAGCATGACCAATCAAGAATCGATCCCTAAGACCGGCTCGGTGGGCAAACCGATTTTCCACAGCCAGATGCGCATTGCAAACCCCGAAACAGGTGAGAATGTCCCCACCGGCCAGGCTGGTGAACTCCTCATCTGGGGACCGCATGTCTGCTCTGGATATTGGAAAAAACCCGAAGCCACTGCAGAAAGCATCCGCGATGGCTGGTTCCACACCGGAGATATGGCCCACCAAGATCAAGACGGGTTTTACTATATCGACGGCCGCTACAAAGACATGATTAAGAGCGGAGGGGAAAACATCTACGCCGCTGAAGTCGAAGCGGTCTTCCGGGAACATCCGGCGGTAAAAGATGCTGCCTTGATCGGCATGCCGGATAAGACCTGGGGAGAAGTTGGCTTGATGATCGTCACCTTGGAAGAAGGTCAGTATATCGATCAGGAAGCACTCAAAGAATTCTGTCGCGACAAATTAGCCCGCTTCAAAATCCCAAAAAAGATTGTATTTGATGCGGAATTACCCTATTCGGCTTATGGCAAAGTCGAAAAGGTCAAGCTGAAAGAGAAATATCTCTCTTAAGCCAATCTGTGTGATGCGGAGGTCACATGAAAATACCTACAATGGAAGGAATTACTGCCAAAACAATCGCTTCCGACCGGCTAACGACCCGGGTCTTATTCTCTGGGGATGAAAATGGGGTTCCGGTGCTTTTCCTGCACGGCAACGTTTCCTCGGCCACCTGGTGGGAAGAAACCATGGTCGCCCTGCCGGACGGATTTTGGGGCATCGCACCCGACCAGCGCGGCTTTGGGGAAGCAGACCCGGCCAGAAAAATTGATGCGACCCGCGGCATGGGAGATTTAGCCGACGATGCGGTTGCCCTGCTGGATTACCTTGGCGTAGAAAAAGCCCATATGGTCGGCAACTCGCTGGGCGGTATGGTCGTCTGGGAAATCATGAAACGCGATCCAGCGCGTATTTTATCTATCACCCTGGCAGATCCCGGATCGCCATACGGATTTGGCGCCACAAAGGACAATCAGGGCACTCCCACCACGTCCGATTTTGCCGGCTCTGGCGGCGGGCTCTCCAACCCGGAACTGATCAAACGCCTCAAAGAGGGTGACCGCACGTTGGGAAGCCAGTTTTCACCCCTCTCAGCCCTGCGCTTTCTGCTGACCAAACCGCCTTTCATCTCCCCACGCGAGGATGAACTGCTCTCCTCGATGCTGACCACTCAGATCGGCCCGCAGGAAGTCCCGGGAGACACCGATCAATCTCCCAATTGGCCATTTGTCGCCCCAGGAAAATGGGGGGCCTCAAATGCCACCTCGCCCAAATACCAGAAGGATATTGAAAAAATCATCCATATGCAGCCCAAAGTACCAATTCTGTGGGTGCGCGGCAGTCATGATTTGGCCGTTTCCGATACAGCCGCCTCTGATCCAGGCTTTTTAGGCCGGATGGGACTGCTGCCGGGTTGGCCAGGAGAGGAAGCCTACCCACCCCAGCCAATGGTCGGCCAGACGCGTGCCGTGCTGGAGCAATATGCTGCGGATGGCGGCAGCTATGAAGAAGTTGTCATCGAAGATACCGGGCATGTACCGTTTTTAGAAAAACCAGACGAATTTAATAAGGTCTTTCACCAACATCTACTGAAAGGATAAAGGAGGCGAATGAACAAATATTTAACGCTGGAATGTCAGAATTTTGATCTAAAAAACCCTTACTAAGGAGAAAAAGATGAAAAAGTCCCTTAAAGTTTTGTTGTTTATGTTGACAATCTCAGTCTTGGTGCTCTCCGCTTGTGGCGGAGGCAATCAGCAAACCACAGAAGAGCCCGTAGTGGAAGAACCCACTGAAGCGCCGGCTGCGGAAGAACCCACCGAAGAACCAGTCGCCGAAGAGCCCACCGAAGCACCTGTTGAAGAGCAGTTAGGCGAACCGTTGAAGATCGGTGTTATGAGCGATCTTACCGGAGGGTTGGCTCTATTTGGGAATGAAATGTGGCAAGGATTGCAGTTAGGTTTCGAGTATGCTACTGATGGCACAATGGTCGCCGGAAATCGGCCCATTGAATTGATCATCAAAGACGACACCAGTGATGTAGATACCGGTACTGCCGCGGCCCGAGAATTGATCGAATCCGAAGGTGTCGAAATACTAATCGGCAATACAAGCTCAGCAGTTGCCCTTCAAGTTCAACAAATCGCAGACGAGAACGATGTCGTATATTTTGCTGCCCCAGCTGCGTCTCCCGATATCACCGGAGCCAATTGGAACGAACACACATTTCGTATTTGCCGAAATGCTGCTCAAGATCCCCTCACAGTTGCCCAATGGGCGTTAGCGAATGTTGGGAACAAATACCTGATCTTGGCTGAAGATTACGCATTCGGTCAAGCAACGGCAGCAGGATTCGAGCTTACTTTCTCTGCCCTAGGTGCGGAATTTCTGGATGAAACCATTTACGCCCCAAGCGATACAACCGATTTCACCCCTTATATTCAGCAAATTCTAGCCACTGAACCCGACGGGCTGATCTTAATCTGGGCTACAAATACTTCAGCACAGATCTTATTCGACCAATTAACAAGCCAAGGTGTAACCGGATCAATCCCATTCATCACTGGGTTCTCATCTAATGACCTGACAAAACTGCTCGATCCTGGTAATGTTGGTTCGGTTGGTTTAATCGTCTATCACTACACTTTGCCGGAGACTGAGATCAACGATTGGATGACAGCCCGCTATATTGAAGACTTTGGTGGACCGCCCGATCTATTTAGTGAATGTGGGTTCGCCACTGCACAGGCTGTGGTGGAGGCGCTTAATGCCACCGATGGTGAGACTGCATCAGCAGATTTGATTGCTGCATTGGAAGGCCTCACTTTTGAGGGGCCAAAAGGTACCTATACCATCCGTCCAGGAGACCATCAAGCACTGG
>JARROY010000018.1:0-12415 GCA_037383445.1 Anaerolineales bacterium
GATAAAGCCAGTTATTATCCTTTTGCGCAACTAGCGACAATTTCATTGTTTACACTTTTATATCGTTAGATTGGATCCTTTTTTCTATCCCTCAAATTCTCCGGGTTAATTTCTATTTGATAGTTTCAATCTTCAGGGGATCTATTGTCGAACTCCATTGCATTTCTCACTTGAAGTAGATATTTTTAGCATTCAAAGCTAGATTTTGTCCTGGAATATTTTTTCTTTGATTTATATTCCAGGTTAATTTTTTTAATTAGGGGGATGAGGGATAAATTAATTAACCCGATAAAAGTTCCCCCACACTTAAGACTCTCATAATTTATTTACAAGGATTAGATAAGTAATATTTTTTACACTTATGGAGCTTGTCCGAGACTTGGGAATGCTATTTGAGATAAACATATCCATTGCAGACCCAAACAATTAAAGTAGAAAAGGAGTATATAATGAAAAAAAGATTTATTTTACTGATGGTCGTGGCAGCGCTTGCATTGCTAATTGTGATCCCGGCTTCGGCTAACCGTGGTGATGGCGCATTAGGCGTGGTGTACGTAAGCAGTCAGGGGTTGTATTACGATACTTTTGTTAGTGCACAGTCTCTGCCATTCCATGGTCGCTTCCAGAAATTGGAAAATGGGGTAACCGAGTTTGGTCCTGGAACCCCCGGCTATTTGGGAGGACGCTGGTGGATCGATGACGGCAATGGCATTATGGACGAAAATGATACCTTTTTACTCTGCCCATTGCTGGGACCTGGACGCGAAACTCCCTAACATACAACCAAATTTTTAGAGATCCAACCAATAAATAGTTTCTCGGAAAAGTATGAACAACTGTCCTTCGGATTGGAAACCAGTTCAATGCTGAAAAAATCCAGGAGGCAGGTAATTTGATCGATCATCGTTCGGACTCAAAATGACTACCATAGGTGGTCATTTTGAGTTTAACGGATCGACGCCTGATAGTGCTATCAAACCCAATTTTTGGATAATTTCTTTTACACATTCTGAGATGCTTTGCTCAATATTTATGATAGTTGCATGGTTAGGCTCTTGCAGGGTGTCGAATTGACTGCGGAGCATATCTGCTTTCATATAATGACCTTGCCGTTTAGCCATTCGTCCATGGATTAGGTCAAAATTTCCTTTCAGATAAACAAATTCCACACCTTTCAAATTTCCCCGTAGTATGGTGCGATACTGACGTTTCAAGGCAGAACTGGCCACAATCAATGAATTTCCTTGCTGGAGCTGGTCCGCGATCAACAGGTGGAGGGATTCCAGCCAAGGCTCCCGATCGTCATCTGTTAGCGGCTTGCCATTAGCCATTTTTTCAATTTGCTTTGCAGGCATAAAGTCATCGCCATCATAAAAAGGTATACCGGTTACAGACGATAGGGCTTTACCAATACTCGTTTTACCGCTGCCGGATACTCCCATAAGAATAATTGCTTGGATCATAATCGTATCAACTTTTGATAGGGTTTCGCTTGAACCACTTCTCAACTCTCAAGTTAACCAAAATGCCGGTTGAGGCAGGTGCTTTATGAATTTTACTCGATCCGACAAATATATTGCGGAATGATACAATAAATGCTAGTTCAAATCATATTATGATTAACCGAATAAAAAATCAAGGAGTGTGCAGTGCCCTTTAGTCTTGATCCACAGCCGGGGGAAAATGAAATAGAATGTGCCAACTGCGGCGCGTTGATCTACGACCAACTTTCTCGCTGCCCGAATTGTGGGGTGAATTTGTATGAACCCGAATTAGATTCGGAATTTGATTTTCGATATGAAGAACATTCTTCAAAATCGGGATGGGTACAGAAGGTAAAAGATTTATTTCACAGGGTTATGCATAAGCCATTTTCAGCAGAAGAGGTTTTTGGAGACGCGCTCGATCAGGCGGTTTACTATGATGATTTACTGCAGAGGGTTGGTGGAGATCATACTATTGTTGAACGGTTAATTGAGTTTGAAAAGGGTTTGTACCCCAATAGTACCCGAATACAATGGCTGAAGAACGCGATTGTCCGTTGGGAGAAAGATAACCGCTCTTCGCCTAAAACTGATTAGTGGATGCACATCCTTTTTGGAATTATGAAGCTGTATTTGCTATAATCGTCCCACGACATTCTGGAGGTACCTATGAATGATAAAACCCGCATTTTGTTCGTGTGCTTGGGAAATATCATCCGCAGTCCATTAGCTGAACACATGTTTGCCCACCTGGCAGAAAAGGCTGGGGTAGCAGATAAGTATTTTGTCGATTCAGCCGGAACATCGGCGTATCATATCGGAGAACAGCCTGATTCACGGATGAGACGTGTGGCAGCCCAAAATGGCTTACAGTATGATGGGCGTGCAAAGCAATTCCAGGAAGATGATTACGATCGATTCGATTTTATAATTCCGCAAGACCAAGACAACCTGCGTAACTTGAGATGGCTGGCAAGGGGACCAGCAGACGAAGCTAAACTTTTCACAATGAGGACATTCGATCCGCTGGGCAGCAGCAATGATGGTGTGCCAGATCCATATTATGGGGGTGCTGATGGTTTTCAGACTACGTTTGAAATTGTAAGGCGTTCGTGTCAGGGGCTATTAGATGCATTGGAGAAAGGCGAGTTGGCATGATCCCAAAGCAGGTGGTGAATTGGCTATCTGACCAAGGTTTTGGGGTAGTGGTTTCCAGCCATACTATTGGCGGCGGTTGTATTAATAACGGTTTGCGTTTGACCACTTCCTCGGGAAAAAACTTTTTCCTAAAAACCAATTCCAACTGCCCGCCAGATATGTTTGCTTGTGAAGTTGCTGGCTTGAAGGCACTTAAAGTGCCAGGAGGTCCTCGGGTGCCTGAACCTTACTTTCACAGTCATAAATTCTTATTAATGGAAGATTTAGCCCCAGCCCACCCAACTGAGGATTACTGGGAGATATTTGGCCGGCAGATGGCTGCTTTGCATAACCATACCAACCAACGTTTTGGTTTCGAAGGTGACAATTATATTGGCAGCACCCCCCAGAAGAACCCGTGGACGGATGATGGTTATGATTTTTATGCAAACTACCGTTTAATTTTCCAAGCAGAACTTGCTGCCCGACATTCCTTGCTCAGCAGGTCGGAAGCGGATGCGGTGGCCACATTATCAACGCAATTACCAAATTTAATCCCAGAACAACCTGCTTCGATCCTTCACGGCGACCTGTGGAGCGGAAATGCCACCAGCGATGCCCTTGGCCAACCAGCAATTATTGACCCTGCTGTCTATTATGGTTGGGCTGAAGCAGACCTCGCTATGATGGTGTTGTTTGGGTCCCCTGGGGAGTCCTTTTGGAGGGCATATTCTGAATACAGACCCTTGGAAATCGGTTGGCGAGAACGATTTTCACTTTATAATCTTTATCATCTGCTCAACCACTTGAATTTATTTGGCCGCAGCTACCATGCTCAGGTGATGAGAACTTTAAGACGATTTACCTAATTATTAGAGGAGAAGATTTTGGATTACGGCTTTGTAGGTATCCCGGAATTATTGTTTTTCTTTCTGATTGTAATTCTCGTTGTCGGTCCGCGGCGCATCTGGCGTGGTTACAAAGTGATTCGAGGGTGGATAACTGATTTCTTTCTACGCTTAAGGAAAAGCAAAGCTGCCAAACAAACCCGGAGTGTGATGCGCGGATTAGGGAATATGATTGCCTACTACAACCGTAATCGCAAGAAAAACTAACTGCTGGGGGAATTTTAATCCTATTTCCAACAATTTCAAATTAATCGCTTGACATTAACGTAACGTTAAGGTGTATGATGTACCTGAAATCACGTTTCTATCATAATAGACTCTATAATTTCCGACTTGAACGGATAATGAGGTGAAGACATGCCTTACACAATTAAGGAAATCGCCGATCTGGCTGGTGTAACCACTAGGACGATCCGATATTATGATGAAATTGGGCTGCTGACTCCATCAGATACCGGCGATAATGGATACCGCTACTATGACCAGGAGAATTTACTACTCTTGCAGCAAATCATGTTTTTCCGCGAGTTGGAAGTTCCTTTAAAAGATATCCAACTGATCCTCAACCGGCCGGAATTTAATCTGGTCTCTGCATTAAAAGAGCATCGATCTATACTCCAAGCCAAGGCAGATCGTATAAATACCTTGATCGAAACCGTGGATCAAACTATTGCTACCATCAAAGGAGAATGGGAAATGAGTGATAAAGAATATTTTGAAGGGTTTGATGAAACTAAATATGAGGAAGAGGCAAAACAGCGTTGGGGAAATACCTCACAGTGGAAAGAATCACGGAAAAAATGGGCCAGCTATTCTGAAGACCAAAAGCAGGCGATTAAAGTTGAAGGCGGTGAGATTACTAAACGTATGGTTGGGAATGATAAATCTCTGTCCCCAGACGATCCCGAAGTTCAAGGAGCGGTGGGTGAATACTATGCCTATATTAACAAGTATTTCTATACCTGTGATGTAAATTTCTTGCGTGGATTGGCTGATATGTGGGTGGAAGATCCGCGTTTCGCTATCAATTATGAGCGCATTCGAGAGGGTGGGGCAGCCTTTGTGCGAGAAGCGGTGCATATTTTCTGCGACCAGAATGGGTAGGGGATTATATCAGGCTTATCAAGAGACGGTTTTTTGAAAACCTGACCAAACAAACAAAGAGGAGCAGCTTGCTGCTCCTCTTTGTTTATCTATATTAATTTAGGTTCTCGATGCTATAATTTCTAGTTATTTTCAAAAGGAAGGATGCAATCAACAGATAGCCAAAATATTTTGTCATAAATTATGGGTATAATTTTGATAGCATAATATAAATGTCTGTTGATGTAGAATGCTGATTTTGCCATTTTGACGTAGTTGGAATTTGCTGGTCCCAATCGTATCAGGCGGGAAACATTTATTTTAGAACTAGTGAGGTGTTGATATGAAAATCCGTCCGACAAAAGGTTTAACATATGATGATGTATTGCTGGTTCCCAGACGTTCTTCCATTGCATCCCGTCAAGATGTGGAAACCTCTACCCGGTTAACCACTAATATTCGCCTCAATATTCCAATCCTCAGTGCCAATATGGATACCGTGACTGAAGCACCTATGGCGATTGCAATGGCACGCGCCGGTGGGATTGGAATCCTGCACCGATTTATGACGATAGAGCAGCAGGTCAAACAAGTCAATCTGGTCAAGCGAGCCCAAGGCTTTATGGTTGAAACACCCTATCTCATAAACATCGATGCCAGTCTTTCCGAAGCCCGGCACATGTTAGATACGCTCCATGTGGGCGGTTTGATTGTGGTTGATGATGATGGGGCGGTGGCTGGGATGTTAACCAATAGAGATGTATTGATTGCCCCTGATTCCGTTACTCTTGTAAAAGAAGCAATGACAGAAAGAAGAAACCTGGTTACAGCCAACCCTGACATCACCCCTGAGGAGGCACAAGAACTACTTTATCGAAACCGAATTGAAAAACTACCGATCCTCAATCAAGATGGTAGTTTATATGGTCTGGTCACCGCTCGAGATGTGATCAAACCGATGAAATTTCCTTTATCCACCCATGATGAACGCGAGCGTTTACGTGTTGGGGCAGCAATTGGTATTGGCGATAAAGAAATGGAACGGGCTGAAGCAGTGCTTGAAGCCAATGCGGATGTCCTGGTCCTGGACATCGCACATGGTCATTCCGATCATTGTATCAATATGCTCAAAAAATTGCGGCAACGATTTCCGAATGCGCAAATTATCGCAGGTAATGTGGCTTCCACAGATGGTGCGCGGGAACTCTCTGAAACCGGAGTGGATTCAATCAAAGTGGGTATCGGCCCAGGCTCGATTTGTACCACTAGGATAGTGACAGGCTTTGGAGTTCCTCAATTGACAGCGATTATCGATTCCAAAGAAGGTGTACGATTATCGGGCAGAGATATCCCAATTATTGCAGATGGGGGAATCAGGGCATCCGGTGATATTGTGAAGGCTTTGGCGGCAGGGGCAGAAACGGTTATGTTGGGAAGTATGTTCGCAGGGACTGAAGAATCGCCAGGATCTTCGGTAATCAGGGATGGGCAGAAAATTAAGGTAGTTCGTGGAATGGCATCGCTTGGTGCTGCTCTAGGACGTCAGGCTGCAGAAAACGTGGATGGAGAAAGTGCTGAGGATCAGGCAGATTGGGATAAAGTTGTTCCTGAGGGAGTTGAGGCGGTAGTACCGTACCGGGGGGCTGTTAGCGATGTACTGCATCAACTAGTAGGTGGATTACGCTCAGGGCTGAGCTACGGTGGAGCAAATAATATATTGGAACTTCAAGAAAATGCCGAGTTTATCGAGATTTCACCGGCAGGATATTTGGAAAGTGGTACTCATGATGTGCGGAAGGTTTAATTAGAGTTTTAGATTTCTTTCGGTGGACAAAACATTCCTACAAGCTGCCAACAACTATTTTTATCGAATAGACTGTTGATTTGCCTGGTCGGTGCGGGTTAGGAGTTCTTCCAGTAAATCCTTTTTCAGGTCGGGCAACTGTTTGGCGAGGTTATTCATCTCTTCTGGGTCTTCTTTGATCGCATAAAGCTCAATAAATGGATCCTTATCCTTCTGACGATCCCACCCTGTGTAGTAGGTTAACTTATATCCATCCTTAACAATCATTAACGAGGCTGGATTGATCTGACCATATTGCGGGCTGTCTTTGGCCTCGACGGCATAAATTGCTCGCATCGGATCGGTTTGTTTCTCTGGAAATGGCGGCAGGACTTGACCTTCTACCCAGTCAGGGATCGTTTGCCCTGTTAGGTGCAGAAGGGTTGGAAGAAGATCGATATTGCTTGTGTGAGTATAAACATCTTTCCGCTGCGTTTGGCCTGGCATGAAAATTAACATCGGCACCTGGATAACCGGTTGGTGGAGTGTTTCGTGGTAATGCTTTTCAATGCCTCGTTCAAACATCTCTCCGTGATCCGAGGTAAGTACCAGGACCGTATTATCCAAAATACCGGTTTGTTCCAACTGACGGTAGATGCGTCCAAATTCAGCATCTGCCAAAAGGCAATACTCATCGTACATGCGGCGGGTATGGGCAAGTTCTGAGTAGCTGCGTCCTCTGGAAAAAATATGGTTAGGCTTTTTAATGGGTTCATAGCCATCATTATGGAATGCGTCCACAAAATCCGCCCGAGTCAAATAAGGATCGTGAGGCGGGAGGTAATGGAAATATCCTAAAAATGGCTGCGGCAGATTGGGAATTTGATCCAAGGTCCAGTCGGTAGCGTCTTCCGGTAAGAAGAAATTGTCATCACGGATGTTCGGTAAACCACGCGGGTACAGGTCCGCATAACGGGCAAGGATGCGTTCTTTGTAGGCTCTGTAAAAGTGTGAAAAGAAGAGAGAATAGGTTCCTTTGCGGCCTTTTTTAACAATCGACTGCCACCAACTGATCGTGGCGGTATCCTCATCGTTGGCAAACAGAAGATCGGAGACAAAGTCTCGATCCAAATAAAGGTCCTGCCGCGGTTTAAGCTTATCCATGCTGTCCTGCATTTGTCTCAGTAAGGTGTAAGCTACAGGATTATGGGTATAGCTTAGGCGATAATATTGGTCGAACAGCTGGAACATATTCTGTTGCTCGAATTTAGGATCAATCCCATAATCAGGATTAAATCCCCGATGTGTCCAAGGATAAGTGCCAGTGAGTAAAGAACTCGTTCCTGGAAAGGTGAAGTTTCCACCGGCATAGTGCTGGTGGAAAACGGTTGCTCGTTGTGCTAATTGATTGATATTGGGGGTTGTTTCTCGCTCATAGCCATAGAGTGAAATATTCCGGGCAGAAAAGGCATCGTAAACCAGGACAATGATATTCATTTGCCCTGGGTTGGCTGCCCGGCTGGGAGCTAGTGCAATTGAAGGGAGAGCTGAAGCTAATGCCGTGGTTCCGGCTAATTTTAGAAAATCGCGGCGGCGGAGGTTTTTGTTGTCTCTCATGACTAAACCTTTATATTTCGGATGAGTATGATGACCATTCCTATGACGTCAATAAATAGGTATAAACCAGAAAGTAGTGTTAGCCGTTCCAAGACCGAATATACTTTTTCCTGTAATCCCGGATGTTTTCTCAATAATAATAAGGGCACCGTCACCGAAATTACGATTAACCCTGCAAAGATGATATACGCAGACCAGGGACTCGTAAATAAAAAAGTCAATGTGTCCGCCAGATGACGGAGCCATCCCCAAAATACTATCAGGATCAGTTGTTCCATGATTGACCATCCAGCCAATATAAATGCCACCAGGCTGAGGACCACGAAACGGAGGGTAATGTTCCAATTTTTAGGAATTATGAATCCAAGTAAAGCAATAAAGCCGAACAAAAGGAGTGATTCGATCAGGGTGTAGAAAAGGGCATATCCGCTGAAGCCAACTGCATCCCAACTGGTGGTGCGCTCAGCAACCCAGTTCACATCCCGGAACACCATCAATATTGTCCATAAATGGAGAGGGAAGGCACAAACCAAAAACAGCTTAAACCAATCACTGCGATCAAATTTAGATTTTGAATTTAACATAGGATCATTTCAGATTTTTAAATTTTTGATGCTCGGACCAAACTGAAAGGTTCAGCAGCAATCCCCGCTATTATACTTGCTTTGACCAATGAAAAGCCCTTGTTTTCCCTGATAAGTCAAAATGGTTAATGCAAATTATCTTCCGCGCTGGTATATGGGAAATATATAATTCATTTACACCTTTTTAAATTAGTTGATTTATACTTACCGTATACTGATTAATCAGAATTTGAGGATTTGAAATGATTCCTTTAAGAGATACAATCCGATCCCGCCATTTTCCAATCATGACGTGGGTAATTTTGATTGCGAATACGCTGGTATTTTTATTGATGCTGGTGCTGAATAACTCTCAACTGCAGTCATTTGTCGATACCTTTGCTATGGTCCCGGCTCGCTGGCAAACCAATCCAGTTTGGTTGGTGGTGACGATATTTACCAGTATGTTTATGCACAGTGGGTGGATGCATTTTCTCAGTAATATGTGGATTTTGTTCATTTTTGGAGATAATGTTGAAGACCAAATGGGACCGTTCGGATTTCTGGCATTCTACTTATTGAGTGGTGTTGCGGCAGGATTGATGCAGTTCGTGGCTTTTCCAACCAGTACGCTTCCAACATTGGGTGCCAGTGGCGCAATCGCAGGAGTAATGGGGGCTTATGTCGTGCTCTACCCGCGTGCACGAGTGGTTACTTTAGTGTTCTTCTTCTTTATTACAACAATCAATATTCCCGCTATTTTGTATCTGGGTATCTGGTTTATCACGCAATTCTTTTCGGGTATTGCTTCTTTAGGTCAAATGGCGGTTGGTGGTGTTGCCTGGTGGGCACATATTGGTGGATTTGTCTTTGGTCTATTGCTGGTGCGTAGGTTTATTTTCCGGCCTCCTCCTGTGCCGCAAATTTTGGATTACAATGCCTACCGAGATCCCAGAGATGATCGTCCGTGGTAAATAAAATGCAACAGGGCAGCGGAAATTTCCGCTGCCCTGTTTTTATATTAGAAGCCAACCGCTTATTGGTAAAGGGCTTTCTCGATGTCTCGTAAGTCTTTAATAAACAGATCACAGTCCGCAATCGCATTTTCGAGATTCCCATCAATATTGGTCCTGATTAGATTTAAGCGCTGGGGGAGGGATTCTGCGAGTTTTTCATCAAATTCCTGGATAACACCGAGAATACCGTCAAGAGTGTCGCTTATATCTGAAAGTGCAGATTTTGCTGCTGAGGTGTTATTCTCAACCAAAGCTGTTCTAACCGCGTAGATATCTGTCATTATAGATAGAAGGACGCGGTAGTCATCTGCAGTTGCTAGGGCATCGCGCTGTTCGGTTACCGTAGATAATTGGGTTTCCAAATCACTGACTTTATTTTCGGCCTCAGTTAAAGCAGTTTGAACTTGGTCAAGTTGGTCGACTTTAGGCCGGTAGAGGGTGAAATAAAATGTAATGAACCCTGCCAAAAAGGCTACCGCGACAACAGCCAGCCACGTGAGTGCTTTTTTCATAAATAGTTGGACGCGTGAAGGTTCTTTAGCCTCCTCTGTGCTGACCATCGAATCGTTTTCTGTGGAAGGGGTATCACTCAGTATCGGTTCTTGATTGATATCCTTTTCAGGGGTTTCATCAGAGGGGTCGTTTAAATTTAATTGATTGTTATCTTCCATTTTTTGATTTCCTCATATCCATTATCATGAAGAAGGCTCACTGCCTTCTATTTGAATTGTGTTTGAATTGATTCAATTGATTATCTGAGTTTCTATTATACAATTCTTTGGATGTTTTCTCCTGTTTTGATGGCAATAAATTACAAATGAACAAAACCTATATCTGATTGAGTTTATTGGGATTGTTGGGAAAATTTAGGAATAATCTTTTCAATTATTAGTATTTTCGGTATTAGTTAAGATAATTCGACAAGTGGTGGGTTTCCATGTTAAAATACTACCATATGGAAGAAAACCCAATCCCTGACGAAGAAAAGGCAAATTTGCCAGAACCGAATCCGGTTACTCGGGCGGCTCATAAGAGAGATTTTTTCAAAAGAGTAATTCTGCCTTTTGTGTTGGGGATTCTAGTTCTCGTTTCGCTGGTAGTTGCATTTATCTTAATTCCCGTTGGTGATATCGAAACTTGGTCTCAAATTGCGACGATATTCTTAATCGGGCTGTGGTTAATTCTCGGCCTAGTATTGTTTCTTTTGGTTGCTGTCTTGGTCTATTTAGTATCCTATGTGGTGAAAGTGATGCCTTCCTATACTCGCATGGCACAGCAAGGTATCGATACAATTCGTGAGCAGGCAACAAAGGGTGCAGATATTACCGTAAAACCCGTTATACAAATTCAAAGTTTTTTGGCTGCGGTGAGTGCGGTTTTTGGCCGAAAAAAGTGAGCTTGAGAGGATTTCTTAGATGGAAGAGCAGAAAAGTCAATTTAAACGGAATGCGATGCTGGTAGGCGTTATTGGAGGAGCGCTAGTGGGGTTTGTAGCCGCCAATGTTTTTGTAAAGGCAGCGGAAGAAGAAGCCAGCGAAAAGGACAGCGAGTTAGCCATCACCCCAGCAAAAGGTCTCCAAATTGGCGTCTTGGTGCTTGGATTGCTACGCCAGTTATCTAACTTATAATCTTTTTTGCATCGTTTATCCAATTAACCACAAAAAAGCCTGTCATCTCTTGGCAGGCTTTCGTTCAAAATAGTCTTTGAGGTTCAAATCTGATGACAGCCCCTTCCCTCAAATATCTCGTTTTAGGACAACTCAATCGAGAATTTTTAATCACCCCAGACCAGAAAGTACATCCTGATCAGCTGGGGGGAAATTTGTTATATGCTGCAGAGGGAGCCGGTTTGTGGTTAGATAAACATGAAAAATTGGGATTGGTTGCACGGGTAGGAGAAGATTTCCCCCGAGAATGGCTGGATAGGATTGCTGCACGAGGTTACGATATTGAGGGAATTAAGGTGCTTCCTGAGGAAGTTGACCTGCGATTTTTCCGAGCCTATACTGATTTACGTACTTATTCGGATGAGGATCCTGTAGGTCACTTTGCCCGACTTGGGTTTAGTATGCCCCGATTGTTATTGGGTTATTCTCGGCCGAAGAGACTTACCAATTTGCAAGAAGTTACCTCACAATCTCTCAGGCAGTCAGTTATGCCTAAATCCTACCAGGAGGTAAAAGCTGCCCACCTGTGCTCATTGGATTACATTTCGCATACACTGATTCCAGCCGCTCTGAGACAATATGGAACTGAAATTATCACCTTGGACCCAGGTCGTTACATGTATAAGGAATACTTGGAAGAAGTTAAGTCGATTGTAATTGGATTGACCGCATTTTTACCCTCAGAGGAAGAACTCAGCGAACTTTTTAAAGGGCAAACAACCGATCTGCGAGAGATGGTGGAAGAAGTCGCCTCTTGGGGAGTGGATATTGTTGTGGTAAAGCGGGCATGGCAGGGGCAGCTTCTCTATGATCGCAATGATAAATGTTGCTATCAAGTGCCTGCTTATCCCTCGAAAATGATCGATCCTACTGGAGCCGGGGATGTTTTTGGTGGTGGGTTTTTAGTGGGGTTGTCTAAAACCGGATCTCCTCTCCAGGCCGTAATGTACGGTAACGTGGCAGCATCCTTTGCGGTTGAAGGCAATGGAGCATTTTATACCCAGGGAGCTTTACCAGGTTTACAAAAAGCGCGTTTAGAGAGTATTCGCGAAACAATCAGGGAGGTCTAAGCCGCGTGGAGATCGTCAGCAAAGTCATTGAGCGTACGATAGAGATTCAGCAGATACCAGCACCTACATTTAATGAGCAGCAGCGAG
>JARROY010000019.1:0-12393 GCA_037383445.1 Anaerolineales bacterium
TAGATGTTGCCACCCCAATCCCGTGTTTTTTTACCGATTTTTCCAAAATTGCGTGAAATCGATCTCGAGGATCGCGGATCATTTGAATAAATTTTGCATTCGGGTATGCACTCACAATATGGGTGGCATAGCGTTCTAGGAATTCAGTTTGATCTCCCCAAAAAGGTTTATTCTGTTTAACTGCGTATTGCTGATGGATGATCTCAAATAATCGCTCGTAGGTTTTTTCACCTGCTAGAAATTCATTTCGGACAAGATCATAATCTGGTTCTAAAGCAAGGATATGTTTATTTTTTGCCAAGGCATCCAGACAGCGATCTAGATTTTCTTGTATCTCCAACTGGCCATATTTTTGATAATATTTTGGCCATAAGTTCGTTCGCTTGCTGAAAATAAACTCAGAATGAGATTCAAGCATAAACCTCATATAAGTTTTCCCGGAACGATCTAACCCGCCAATAAAAACAGGATTTGTCTTCATATCGTATTGTGATTTGGAAATCCTTATGCTTTCTTCTCCATCTCTTTTTTCTTGCTGTATTTTGGTTTAACTACCCTTTTTGGATCTGGTTTCCGCCCGAATTTACCCGGCAGGGTTTGCTGTAAAACCTCTTGGCCGCTCCAAAACAACATCCGTATCATATTGGAAGGAAATGTTGTTACAAGGTATCGTAACTTTTCTCTGATAGAGAAGTGGTAATTTTCTAATTCATATCCATATGCCTGCATCAATCTACCAATAAATGATTGAATAAATATTACTTCTTCCTTCGGGACAATACGTTTATATATACCAATAAACTCATCTGAAAGCGGAGATATGTCATTTTTCATCTTTGATCTCCGTATTAATTTGTTACGGTGCTCAGGTGCGCCCGGCATGGTTAACATTTCGGGAGAATATTCTTCCCCGATAAATTCACAAATGTCTTTAAGGGTATTCTCCGGCTCCCGGATCAGGTCTTCAAACCGGACAACCGTATAGGAATCCGGATATTTTCTCATATTTCGCCTGGCCAAATAAGTTGTATAGTACCAGCGGGAAACAGATCCTCCTGCCCTCAATTTTCCATCAGGCCAAAGCTCCAAAGAACCAGCATATCTATCCCTAGGGTCACGCAGCATGTGAATGAATTTAACACCAGGGTAAGCCTTTACAATTTGGTCAGCGTACCTTTCAATTAAACCTGTCTGTACTCCCCAACGAGGTTTCCCTTCATTCATCGCAAAATGGATCAGGAACAAAGAAAAAAGATGGGCATAAGTTGGCGGTCCCTGCCAGAATTCCTTCCGGATTCGATCGGGATCAGGTTTGAGAAAAATGACATGCTTGTACTTAAGTAAATCGCCTAAACATCGTTCAAAATTTTCCGGGTTTTCCAATTTTCCATACTGGTTGTAAAAATAGGTCCACATATTTGAACCAACGGCTGGAATGGCTATGTTTGGATGGGAATGAAGGAATGCCCTAAGTGTGGTTTTACCGCTGCGATCTAACCCACCAATATAAATTGGGGATGTGTCCATATAATTATTTGCCTCCGTTTTGCCTAAACTTGCTCTTTATCCTCGAAGTAAAGGTTTTATATAAGGCAATTTCTTCATCGGTAAATCTGAGCAGCAAAATTATCGTTACATAGGTTAACAGCATGACACCGATATTTAGTCCGGCATACAAATAATTGGTATCGGGGGAGATAAATTGCCTGGTGAGCAATACCAAGCCAACAGCACCGAATGTAGCCAAAAGAGGTTTGTAAAAACTTCGATTATACGGAATAATCTTATAGATGACATAAACCTCTAATAGCCGTAAAATATTTACCAGTCCCTCTCCACCAAGTACTGCCACTGCTGCACCTATTAACCCCCACCTCGGGATGAGCAGTAAATCCAGCACAATGAACATGATCAAACGTAAAATTGAATTCATCAGTTTCAATTTTGTGTACCCGGTCATATCAATAATAATGCCCCCCATACCTGTACCCACCTTAACCAAACCACCTACAGCAAGTATGATCAATGCAATATTTCCGTTGGTGTAATCTTCCCCGAAAATAGAAAGTAGAGTTTTTGGAAAAATGACCATCACCAAGAAGATGGGAATCTGTGCGATGACCACCCACTTATTAACCAGCTGGTAAATCCTCTCCATTTGTTTGATATCACCTTTGTCATGCAGTTCTGCAATAATCGGCTTTGAGGTTACGTTTATTGAAGAGGAAAACTCACCGCTCACTGAGGTGATCTGGCTGGCTACACTAAAAATCCCAACACCAGCAATCGTATCTAAGGATCCAATAAATATCGACTGAATATTGCTTTGAAACTGGATCAATAGACTAGAAAGCCAGACTGGGACTGAAAAAACCACCATTTCTTTCAGGATTTTATAAGATACCCTGAAAGAACGTTTTAATGGAAATTCTCGGTTTAAAAAGTATACCATTGCCCCCGAAGCAGTTAATGAAGCCAAGGCATAAGAAGCAATTGCTGTTTTGGCATTCAAACCGACCAAGAGTAAAATGCCAACTAGTACCAAACGAGTAATTGGCTGGTAGACATATTGTGCCAATACAGAAAGATTAAACTGTTTAAATCCTTTCATTGCATTGCTCAGCTGGTCATTGACCACTAGCAATGGCACAAAAACACTGACCAATTGCAGATAGGGGGTTAGATCCGTATTGTTAAATACATTTTCTGCCAAGTAGAATGAGAATGCGTACAATGCTATCCCGATGATTGTGCTGAAGAAAAAAGTGATACCCATTCCAACTTGGATCGATTCCCAAGTGTTCTGCTCATCTTCCCGAGATCGCATCACTGCAATAAAGCGGATGATGGCAGCGTCAAGTCCGAATAAAGCAATCCCCATAGAAATATTAAGAGCGCTTAAAGCCAGGCTGTAATAGCCTAACTGAACCGTTCCTAATATTCTCGCCAGGGTGATTGCCAGAATTAATCGTATGACATTGTTGAATAATTTTCCAATAAAAGTAATTCCCCCTCCTGATGCCACAGTACTGATATTTTTATGGAAATCTGACGATTTAACCGGTTTTAATTTACCAACTTGCTCAACTGGTTCCAATGATAGGCCTCTTTTTATCTGCGTTTGTTGAATTTAGAAACTGAGCTGTTATTCTTGTTTGGTTCGCAAGGCCCGAAGACCTCGATCCAAGAAATCAGTTTCACTTTTATCTGAGCCAGTTAAGCCAACCACGGTAGCAAAGCTGCTATAGTACAGATCCCCATTCATCGAAGTGACATCATGTACCATCGATTCAAACTTTTTCTGCACATTGTCCAAAATCGCCCTTGCACTTTGCCGGCTGAGATACGGATACAAAAATGCAAAGGTGTTTTTATCAATTGTCGCCAGTAAATCTTCTTCTCGCATCTCATTTTCGATGATGATCTTAAACAGGCGCATGGTTTCATTCTTATCCAAATCTGTGATCCCTTCACCCTCGATCTCAATTTGAATAAATCCCAATGAAACTGGGTAATCATGGCGTTGAGCGCGATTGATTTCTTGTCTTAAACGATGCACCAGATAAGCTTTGTTATAGGCACCAGTTTCCCGATCAAGGATATTGAATGTGTTTGGTTCTGTATACGGAGAGACAATAAATTCAACCAAAAAAGCAATTCCTGCACCTAATCCCAAACCTAGTACGGTTCCGATGAGCAGATTGAACATCAGGTTTGGCCGAACCGGATTTTTTCGAAACGATGCCGCATCTAAGAGTTGAAGCTCAAACACATCGTATAGGTTTCCTACATAATCATGGGTTTGTTCGCCCACTAAGTTGCAAAATTCCTGAGCAATTTCTGGTGTTGGTCCTTCAACAGTTATCTCTAGTATATTGGTCCCTCCCAGAACAACTGCGCTGACATCTATGTTCTCAATTACTGTTGGACTGTAATCTGTCTCAGCAAGTGCTTCGGTCTTGATTGACTTGCTTGCAGCAACCTCAGCAAATGTTGTATTAATTTCAACCCGCCGACTTACCATCTCAAGGGCGCGAACAAAATCATCCTCTATCTGATCGATTCCTGTTCGAGGACGAAGAATATAAGTTGCCTTGGATTGGTAGACAGGTCCCTGTCTCGAGGTCCAAATAAATGTAGCTACTAAAACTACAGCCAATCCAATCAGGACAATCCACCATCGTTTTACTAATATTTGAAGATACGTTTTTATTTGCATAGTTTATTGTTTCCTTCAGAGCACCGGTTATCCAGCACCATTTCGATCGAGGATAGCATTAAGGGTGCGTCTAAAAATCCAAGCATCCATATGAAGCGATTGGTTCTTTGTGTATTGAATATCATAGCGTACAATGTCGTCAAATGAGATTTCACTTCTCCCGAGAACCTGAGCTAAGCCCGTTATACCCGGCTGTACATTCAGACGTACATAATGCCAGGGTTTGTAAGCGTCCACTTCCCAAACAACATTGGGTCTTGGACCAACAATTGTCATTTCACCTCGCAGAACATTGATGATCTGAGGAAGTTCATCCAAACTTGTTTTTCTCAGAATCTTCCCAACTCGGGTCACATCATGATTGTGGAGTGGTTTAAATTTTGCAACCCTTTCATCTTCAGGAGAATGGTCAGCCACACCCCCATTGATGTATGATTTCATGTATTTCCTGTCTTCCTTATCATCATAATCTTTCCATAACGTTCGAAATTTCAAGATGCGGAATTTTTTACCTCGATATCCCACACGTTCCTGAGAAAAAACGGGGCTCCCAGGAGAGTCAATAACAATTGCCAAAGAGATCAATATAAATGGAATGATCAAAAATGGAATCAGGAATATGCAAAATGACACGTCCAATACCCGTTTGAGCTTCAGGTATTGCTCAAAGGTCATTTTAAATGGTTGGATCGTAAACCGATACGGTTTTTGTATATATTTATATGGAACTTCTAGTATAGTCATAATTTCCTCTCAAACACCCAAAAGGGTCAAAAAATGAAGGCCAACAGATAAATAAAAATCTTTTTGGATTAAAAAATAATTTGTGAAGGAACAATCTCGCTTTTAATGAACCAATTGAGCCAACTCAAATGTCCTACCAGTGCGTGCCGATTCTTTCAGAGCATCAACCAGCATAATCGCGATTTGTGCATCATATCCATTTTCATATTCTGGGTTGAAGCCATCAACTAATGATAAAAATGTTTCCAGCTCTACACGCAGGGGTTCCCTTTTCTTGATGGGGTACTTTACAACCATCCCCTCGCTCACACCACGGATCAGACTTAATGTGGACCAGCTGTCTCCATTGGTATCGGCATTCTCAAAGAAATAAAGATCCTGGGTGAGATAATTCACCTGAAACATGCCGCGTTCACCCGTCACGAATAATTCACGTATTTTTGTCGGTGTTAGCCAGTTAATTTCTAAAACCCCCAAAACACCGTCGTTAAATCTCAATAGTCCGGCAAAGAGATCATCTTGAGTCTCGTGCAAAATCCGATTCGTTTCTGCATGCAGCCGATCGACATCACTGCAGTTCAGATAACGCATAATATCAAGATCATGGGGGGCTAAATCCATAATCACACCGACATCTTGGATGCGGATGGGAAATGGGCCGAGCCGACGGGCATGAATCTGAAAAATCTTTCCAAGTTCATTGTTTACAAGTCGCCGTTTTAGCTCAACTATCGCCGGATTAAACCTCTCGATATGCCCCACCATAAGCTTTAATCCCAACCGTCTGGCGGTCTCAACAAGATCTGCTGCTTCATCAGCAGTGGATGCAATCGGTTTCTCAACAAACACGTGGCACCCAAGTCCAAGAATTTCTTTGGCTACTGAATAATGCATACTGGTTGGCACCACAACTGAAACGGCGTCGGGCTGCACGTTTTCTATCATCTCCATGTAATCATAAAAATATGGGACATGGAAAGACTTACCAACTTTTTCAACAAGGTCTGGGCTGGAGTCAGCAATTCCTACTAATTCCACATCAGGAATCTCGGAAAATACTCTGACATGATTTCTCCCCATAGAACCAACGCCAACTACTGCTATCTTTTTCATAATTTATTTACCTCCTTGATCACCCGTTCCAGGTCTTCGTCAGACAAACCGGGATGAACCGGAATGGATAAAACCTGGTTGGAAAATTGTTCCGCAATCGGGAATGAAACGTCATCGACAAATTTTTGCATCGATTGCTGTTTGTGCAGTGGAATAGGGTAATAAATGCCATAGCCAATTCCTGCTTTACTCAACTGTTCTATGGCAGCATCTCGGAGATTATTTTCAATCCGGATGGTGTATTGGTGCCAAACATGTTCTCGGTCTTCTAGTTCTTTTGGTGTAATCACTGCATGGATATTTTCGTTATACAATGCAGCATTGGAGCGGCGTTTTTCCGTAAACGCTGGCAGCCTCTCAATTTGTGCGAGACCGATGGCAGCCTGGATATCTGTCATCCGGAAATTGTAGCCAATCATCTCATGGACATATCGTTCCCGCATGCCGTGATTCCGAATCAACCGGCATTGATCTGCAACCTGGTCGTCATTGGTAGTAATCATCCCTCCTTCTCCAGTCATCATATTTTTGGTTGCATAGAAACTAAACGTACCGGTTCCAAAACTTCCTGCATGTCTTCCCTTATAAGTTGCCATAACCGACTGGCAAGCATCTTCAATCACCCTTAAACCATGCCTGTCCGCAATCTCCTGGATTTTGTCCATATCGCAGACCTGGCCGTAAAGGTGGACAGGTAAGATGGCTTTAGTTCGAGGAGTGATCGCGTCTTCGATAAGTTCTGGAGAAATATTAAAAGAATCAGTTTCAATATCTACAAATACTGGTTTTGCACCAGTGAATACAATCGCATTCGCCGTGGCGATAAAAGTAAACGGAGAAGTAATCACCTCGTCTCCAGAGCCAACGCCATTGGCCAGCAAGGCAATCTGGAGAGCGCAGGTTCCATTGGACACTGCAATCGCATGTTTTACCCCCAGCATGCTTGCAAATCGTTTTTCAAATTCTGCTGTGCGGGCTCCCTGTGCCAAAAAGCCAGATTCCAGGACTTCCATAACAGCTTGTTTTTCAGCATCCGTAATTGACGGTTTAGAAACGTAAATGTTGTTCATCGTACCCCTCTTGTTAGGATTGTATATGGACTATTTCGCCGCAGGCTTTACAAATCCAACGGCCAGAACCGGTATTTTCTAGTTTCTCAGCACAACTACAAACATACCCATTTTGTCGAGCTGGGTTGCCGAAGACCAAGGCATGGTCCGGAACATCTCGGGTTACAACAGCACCAGCACCAACTAAGGCAAACTTACCAATTGTTACGCCCGTAACAACTACCGCCCCAGCGCCGATTGATGCACCATACCTTACCAGAGTTTCGCCTACAACCCAATCATCACCAGATTTAAGCGTTCCATCTGGATTGATCGCACGTGGTTTTTTATCATTGGTAAAAATTACACCTGGGCCAACAAAAACCCCCGATTCGATTTTCGTCCCATGATACACCAACGCCCCATTTTGGATCTTTACGTTATCCCCAATCTGAACATCAAAATCGATATAAACATCCTTTCCTAAAATACAGTTTTGACCAATATGAACCCCCTCACGGACTTGGCAATTATTCCATATGGAAGAATTTTCGCCGATGATAGCATTGCCAGACACACTGGCTGTTTCGTGGATTCTGACTTGATTAAGTTGCATTGCTTAAAATCCTTTCAGTATAAACCTCACTTATCTGGCAGAAAAGAAATTGGCAGGCTCCGCCCTTCCGACATGGAGAATAATTTGGATATATTAGGTCTTAAGTGTCCCCTGTTTTTTTCCTACTCTCACCAGCTCTCTACCATATCTTTTCTGTTTGTCTCGTGCCAAACTGTGAGAGAACTACTTTTTTTAACTTCCCTATTTCATTATAGGAAAGGCAATTTACATTTTCAATAATTACAACTAAACCATTCCGACTATTAATTGACTAGATTAATCGTATTTTTTGGATTAGTCTTTTGTAAAGTACTTTCAAATATCTTTCCATTCAAGCCTGGCGTATCGATCTGCCAGATAGGCTGCTTCTCGGCGATTTTGAGCATTCAGCTTCTTCAGTATGTTATGCACATGCACCCTTACAGTATTTTCCGAGATAAACAGCTTCTTCGCAATTTCTCGATTTGTTGCCCGGTTTTCTAAACACTTGAGGACCTCATATTCTCGATAAGTCAATTTTGCTATATCTTTATCCTCAAATAAAAGATCATTTTTTGCAATTTTGGAAAATTCCGAAATAATGGTCATCACCATTTTTCTTGTAATAATGGCCTCGCCTCTTTGCAAAGCCTTTAGTGATGCAATCAATTTAGATTTTGTAATCGTTTTAGAGAGAAATCCCTTCGCTCCATTTGAAATCACAGCAATTAGATTTTCTTCTGATTCAACAGCAGAAAATACGATCACCGAGGCAAGCGGAAGAGCATCAGTGAGATCCTTTATCACACCATATTCCGAATCTTCGAAGTAATCAATGTCCATAAGAATTACGTTGGGTTCATATTCCGTAGCCAAATCGAAAAGCTCAGATTCTTCCGCGGTTTCACCAACCACATCAAAATTTGGTTCGTTTTTAAAGAAACTAGCAAATCCTTCCCGAAAAAGCCAATAAGGGCTAAAAATGATTATTTTCATAATGTCTCTTCCATCCCTTCCATTGGTGTGACCAAATCCGTTAATTGTTTTTTGATATATCATTTGTAGAAAGCTCCAACATCATCTTTTTATTTCCCAGTAAACTCAACAAGATCCTAACTCGAGTCTCACCTGCCAGGCTTTTATCAAAGATCCCTTCATATCCTGAAAATGGTCCTTGAAGTACTCTTACTCTTTCACCAGGATTGAATTTCTTTGGAGCGTTCAAAGTTTCAGATTGGTTTTCAAGATCCTTTTGCAGAGCCTTTACTACATAATCTGGAACAACCGCTGGACTGCCTCCAAAATTCACGAGATCAATCACAAATGGCATTCTTTGAAAGGTTCGAATATTGATCTCTGACAGGTCAGTAAACACAAACATGTACCCAGGAAAATAGGGTTTTTCCTTCTTCGAGCGAGGGTTGACAGGCTTTACCCGCAAACGAGGGTAGAACACCTCAAAGCCCCTTTGAACCAAAAGTCGGTACAGGCTATTTTCTTTTTGGTATTTATTTTGTAAAACATACCATTGAGCGTTCAAGCAATTCTCCTTCGCTCATTAAAAATGTATATCTGATAAAATTTGTACTATTAAGATTACAAAAGGATTACTTGTTTTTCATTCAAGTTGGTAAATATATATACGATTCCAACTCCAAATCATTACAAATTAATGCAAAAATGATTAGGAATCGTTTTATTTGCCATAAATAGTATTAAAAATCATCCTTTTCTTAACATTTTGAGGGGTAATGGCAGAGATAAAAAAGAATGGTAAAAATATGTAAAGCTAACATTTGTGATGAATCAAATTACATTTCTGCAAACTTCCATTATTCCAAAAGTTACGTGTACAATAGTAATTACAATTCCTGTGCTTTAATCGGATCGTCTTTGATTTGGCGGAGATCTAGTAACCAGTCGGAATCGCGTAAATAGGATCCTCATAATGCTTTCGACACATTCAAAAACATTCCAAGATTTCTATGCTATGACCCCACAGCAACGATTCAATAATCTTTTCTCCGCAATCAAAAACACCCACAACTACCATTACCAGAATAATTTTGCTTACAGAACTTCGGTCAACGCTAAAGGAGTCGGAAAACAAATCTCGGAGCAAGACCTTGTGCGAATACTTCGACCTACCTCCCAAGTATTCAAATCATATATTGATATTTTAGGTACCTCTTTCCCCCAAGACAAACCAAAGGAATTTCTCGAGTGGTTGCAAGCCAACATATCTATCCAGCTTCCACAGATCCCAAACAGTCAATTAAAAAGTCACTATCGAACTCTGGAAGAGTTTTTGTCCTTTTTAGAGAGGAATTATTACGATCTGGGCGTTGAAATTGGAACCTCCAGCGGAACCACTGGTCGGGCAACGATCATGGTCCATCATAAACTTTCAGCGGATAAAGCAGCCGAAGCCTATCAGCTCTCTGTTTACAGCCTTTGGGGAACCTTTAACCAACATCAATTCATTTTTGTGATGCCATCTGAGACACGAATTGTCATGGCAAGAATCGCTCGCACTGCCACCGCTAGGCTTGGGTTAGGTACCAGAACTCACTTCACAATTCCGTTTTCAGCCACGCCAGACCAAGTCAGGATTCGATCGGGCCGTTTGTTTGAGCCGGGTTTCAAAGGTAAAATCGAGCAGCGTATCCTGCATCCATTTATGGTTTGGATGAATGAAAATTACGTAAAATCGAAATATGTGAACCTTACCATCGACCAACTTGAAAAACATGCCAAATCAAAAGAGAATATTTTATTGTTTGGTGGGTTTATCCAACTCCATCATATTTATCAAGGATTGGTCGAACGTGGTTATACCTCAAACCAGACCAAATTATCTTTTGGCAATGAGAGCATTATTGGGACTGGTGGTGGAATGAAGGAGCAGTATCCTTTTACAACTCTCCAAATTATCCAGGATTTGCAATCAATTCTCCAACTTGAAAATGGCCAGCAAATACCACACAGGGATGTCTACGGTATGGCAGAAGCCAATTGGGCGGCTGGCCAATGCAAAAAAGGAAACTACCATATACCACCCTGGGTATTGACTGCTATCGTAAATGAAGAAGACCAAATTGTGGAGAGTTCCTCTGCTACCGGACTGCTTGCCTTTTACGACCCGCTCACAGATATGGGGCTCTATCCACATTTTTACAAAACCGCAGACCGAGTTACGTTGGTCAACGGCTGGAAAAATACCCAGGAGGCAAATCGCTGTCCATGTGGGCATTCTACTGCCTATCTCCTGAAAGACAGTATTTCCCGCCAGGATAGACTTGACGAAGCTGGCTGTGCCGGTCAAATTTAACAACCCCATGAAACAAGTCTACGATGGATTTTGGCTTCCAGAAAATATCCGCTCTAATCTAATCACGCCCACTACAGATTGGGTCGTGCAGTATCATGCGAATGGTGTCCCAACAAATGGTCAAAATCCGGACGCAATCGGAGCGCGTTGGCCAATATTGTCTACCACCCAATGGGAGTATCTTCTTAAGGCTTTGAAAGATCAACGCAAACCAATACCTCCTGATTTTATCGGGCGGCTCACATCAGCCTTGAGAGTGCTTTTTCAGCAATTCCAACTTCCTGAAAATCCTTTTACATCAGAAGCGATACAAATTTCCCAAGCCTACACAGGTTATTCTCAAGAAATGATAAGGTTTGCCACCTCCATATTGGAAGAAACCCCCGTCGAAGAGATTGAACAAATGCTCAGTGTCAAAATTCCTGCATCAGCCAAAACAGAATATAAGTCCTTAAAAGAATTGGATGGCCCCGAAGGTAAAGTTCGGTTTTACCCTAAAAGGTCTTCTCTATTGAAGAAAATATATTCAGATAAGCAGTCTGATCCCCTTCCCTACAAAACAGACCATCCTCAAATGGTCCTTGGATATGCTTCTGGCAATGTGCTTGGAACCGCTTTTATTATCAACTTATTAGGCCAAATTTCCGCCCTCGTCAACCCCAACAATTCTGTCTCAGCACATACTCCAATCCCCGCTGTCCTGGTCAAAAATTCTCGCCAGGAACCGTTCTTCGTTCCATTCCTTTTTTCAGCCCTTGAGAGAATTGACCCGGATCTACTCAGCACATCAGCGATCATGATCTGGGATTATGAAGATGAATCCATTCAGGATTTGATCATATCAGAAGCAGATTTAGTCCTAGCGGCTGCTGCAGACTCAACTATTCAACAAATCGACCAGCAAATCAAGCATGTCAAGCCTTCAGTTCGTTTCCAACCTCATGGGCATAAAACCAGTTTTACCACCATTGGAAAAGCATATCTGGCAAATCCAGGAGATGGTGGCAGGCGAAATCCACAAGAGCTTTTAGAAAAAATTGCCCTGCTCGCGGCTATTGATTCAATCCTTTGGGACCAGAATGGTTGTCTATCATCTCGGATTCATTTTATCGAACAAAACTCCGAAACACAGTTTACATCTATTGATTATGGACAAACACTGGTTGAAAAACTGCGCCTCCTAAGCAAGGAATTACCGAGAGGGGTGATCCCATTGAGCAGGATACACGACCGATTCGATCATTTCAACGCTCAAACCATCTCTCCTCAGTTCACATTATGCTCCAACTACGAAGACGATTTCATCGTAGTTGTGGACAACCGACCGTGGGAACCGATACAG
>JARROY010000020.1:0-18552 GCA_037383445.1 Anaerolineales bacterium
CCAACAGCAAATCACCAGAACCAGTCTGCTTTGAGGTTCCATCGAATTACGAGATCACTGCTGATGGAAAAAAACTGGTAGGCAGCGCCCAAGCCAGGCGACAGGGCGGCGTCCTCCAACACGGTACCCTGCCGCTTTATGGAGACCTGACCCGTATAGTTCAAGTGCTGTCCTTTCCCTCCCAGACGAGCCGGGGACAGGCTGCAGAGCGTTTGTTATCTAGAGCCGCTACCCTGAATACAGCGATGGGAGAAATCGTCAGTTGGAAACAGGCGGCAGATTCCTTCATCCAAGCATTCCAGAATACTCTCGATCTCGAACTGGCACCCGGTCAGCTGACAGAAGCTGAACGAACACGAGCCGAACAGCTTGTAGATAAAAAGTACGGCAACCCAGCATGGGTAAAAAGACTCTGATCAAACAATCCAGTTGGTATTCGCATCCTACTTGATCAACAAATCCTAATAAATAGATTCATTTATTTCTAAACCAGAGACTTGTTATCGTGCCCTATAATAGATTATGAACCAAGTCCGTGGGAGGGTTTTATGACCATTTTTTTCGCGACCCTGGCCATCGCTTCAGATTGGGAAAAAGAAGCTGTCTTGCTGATCGAAAGCCTGAGAACTTTTGGCGGAAAGTATGCAAACAATCCTGCGGCGATTTTCAGTCTTAAGGATAACCCTCTGGCAAAGAAAACCCTCAAAAAACTCGAGGTCTTTGAAGCAGAAAATGTTGAGTTTGAGATGGACCCAGCATCCCTAAATTTCCCGCTGGCAATGGTCGTCCATGGAGCAGCAGCCGCAGAACGTCACTTACAAAGCAGTTCCGATATTCTTGTTTGGCTGCTGCCCGACACAATAATCCTCAACGAACCCACGGCTTTCTTGCTGCCCAATGATCGCAAACTAGGGTACCGGCCGGTCCATCACCAGAATATTGGGTCAAGCTACAATCAGCCGCTCGATTCTTTTTGGCAGCGAGTTTACCAGCATTGTTTCGTTCCCCAAGAGCACGTCTTCCGCATGGAAACCTGCTATCGTGAAACCGTACGTCCGTATTTCAACGCCGGCATTTTGGTGACCCGCCCCGAAGATGGACTGATGAGCGACTGGTTAGAAGCATTCCAAGGTAGCTTTCAGCACCCCGACTTTGTGCCCTTCTTCCAGCAGCGCAAATATGCGATATTTATGCACCAAGCAATATTAGCAGGTGTTGTGCTGAAAAAATATATTCCATCCCAATTAGAATCAATGCCAGAAAGCTACAATTACCCCCTGCACATGCATGCGAATTATCCGGAACCAGGGCGAGCAAAGAATGTAAACCAGTTGGTCACTGTGCGCTACGAACGCCTCCCTCTTCTGAAAGGATTCATAAATCAGATCCAAGTCGATCTTCCCCTGCAAGAATGGTTTAAGGAGAAAAAACTGCACCAATAGACCTCAATTTAGCATAAAAAGTACCCATCTCCCCAGAAAATTGGGGAGATGGGCGGTGTAAGGAGGGTCAGATTAATCTGGTGGAGGGACCAGACTTTCTAAAAAATTGAACTATTTTTAATTAGCCATATAGGATGCGCGCTCGCACGCGCTCCATCCAAAAATCTTCACATATTTATCCTAGCCACAGTAAAGCCTAAAAAATCAGGCTTATTTTCCGACGCGTTTGCGCAGGAAAGTGGGTATATCCAGGTCTTCAGGGTTGAATGCAGCAGCTTCGACTTCTACCGGCCTTCGAGTATCCACTCGAAGGTCCTGATCAGATTTTGCTTTCGAGCTTGAATCGCCCTCGGGTTTTGTTCGCTGTCGTGACATAATCCGGCGCGGCACACCCGTGCGGTCAAAACCGGTCGCGATCACCGTCACGCGGATTTCATCACCCATTTCAGGATCAATCACGGCACCAAAGATCAAGTTCACATCAGGATGAGCAGTCTCTTTGATGATGGCAGCAGCGGTATTGACCTCAAACAGCGAGAGGTCGGATCCACCTGTCACGTTAAACAGAATACCTCGATGGTGATATCCAGTAAATTGCTGGTGATGGCTGCTTCCGCGGCTACGCGGGCGCGGTCTTCCCCGTTAGCGGAACCAACCGCCATAAGGGCAGCGCCGCCCTCTGACATAATCGTCTTCACATCTGCAAAGTCGAGGTTGATTAGACCGGGGACGGTGATCAACTCCGAGATTCCCTGAATACCCTGGCGGAGCACGTCATCTGCCATCGAGAATGCTTCGTTCAGGCTGGCGCGCTTATCCACAATTTGCAGCAGGCGATCGTTAGGGATCACAATCAAAGTATCCACCTGCTCTTTGAGCTTTGTGATACCAGTTTCTGCTGTTTGTGAGCGCCGTGCTCCCTCAAAGGTAAATGGGCGTGTCACCACACCAATTGTCAGAGCACCTACTTCTCGGGCAACCTGGGCCACGATCGGTGCCGCGCCGGTGCCTGTGCCGCCGCCAATTCCAGCGGTGACAAAGACCATATCGGAGCCTTTCATCACTTCATAAAGCTCTTGGGCTGATTCCTCAGCCGCTTTGCGTCCATTCTCCGGATTTCCTCCGGCACCCAGTCCGCGGGTCAGCTTGTCGCCTATCCGCACCCGGGTCGGCGCCTGGGACTGCATCAGCGCCTGTGCATCTGTGTTGACAGCGATAAATTCAACGCCTTGGAGACCCTCACGGATCATCCGTTCCACTGCGTTGCAGCCACCGCCGCCAACGCCCACCACTTTGATGCGGGCAAATGATTCTGCGTTGTTCATGGTTTTCATAGTAATCCTCCTATACTGACTTCCTTACGATTTATCAAATTTTTATGATTCATTTTTACCATCCTGCAAATTATCTTACCATTTTACGGTAAAAACCTTTTTAGCACATCTTTTATTTTGGCCCAATTTAGTCCATTTCCCATGGAGGGCAGATATTTGGGAGCAGCTACCGCAGAAGGGTCAACCTCTTTCATCCGCATGGCATACTGCACCAAACCGACACTGGTTGAAAAAGATGGGGAATGCAGCCTGTCCACCATCCCGATTAAATTCTCTGGGCGGGCAACCCTGGCTGGTAGCCCCATCACCTCGCTGGCCAGCTGGCGAATCCCAGTTAATTGACTGGAACCACCCGTCAAGACCAGCCCAGCAGGCAGCAGACCATCGTACCCAGAGCGTTTGATTTCCTGCATCATGAGAGAGAAGATTTCCTCCACCCGGGCTTCGATTATATGCGCCAGATCAAAACGGCTGACTTCGACTGGTTCATCTTCGCCAAATGCCCGCACCGGAAAAGTTTCACCCGGATTGATGGCGCTGGTCAGGGCATGCCCATGATTGATCTTGATTTCCTCGGCGCGGGAGAATGGCAGACGCAAACCGTGGGCAATATCGGACGTGATGTGATTGCCACCTACCCCCAGCACCATCGTATGCCAAACGTCTCCCTCGATGTAAATCGCCATATCCGTGGTTCCACCGCCGATATCGCACACCACTACTCCCATCTCACGTTCGGTATCCGTCAGCACCACTTCGCCGGACGCCAATGGATTGAGCACAAACTTCGACACCTCGATCCCTGAATTCCCCACCACCAACCTCAGGTTATCTACCGTGGAGGCTGCCGCGGTGATGATATGGGCTTCAACTTCCATCCGGTAGCCATGCATGCCGATCGGCATCCGAATCCCATCTTGGCCGTCCACCGTAAAGCCGCGCTGGATGACCTCAATGACTTCCCGGTTATGGGGGATCGCAACTGCGCGCGCCGCCTCCATTGCGCGCAGTACGTCATCTTCATCGATCACCTGACGGTGTACACCAACCACACCTCGGCTGTTAATTGAAGAGACATGCGATCCCGCTAAACTCACTCTGGCAGAGGTTATTTCCAGCCCGGCAGTGCGCTCGGCTTTATCCACCGAGAGGGCAACTGCTTTCGAAGCAGCCGCAATATCCACCACAGAGCCTTTCCGGATTCCCATCGAGGGTTCTATCCCAACACCAAGAATCCGCATCCGGCCATCCGGTTCTTCTCTGGCCACCACGGTGCAAACTTTGGTAGTTCCGATATCAATCCCTACATAGATACTCATAAATACACCTTACGGTTCCATCCGATAATATGGGGCGTGCAGATACTCCACACTAATCAGGACGGGTTTCCTTTCTTTTTGTGTAAACATATCGACGATGGCAGCGTATATTCTGAGCCTGAGTTCAGGTTGGTCCAGATCTTTGCCAAAATAAACCATCCATCCATTTTCCGGATCCTGCCAACCAAAACCGTGTTGACCGTCATAGACCAGTTGGCTTCCTTCTGGCAGACCCTGAGACAGGTTTAAGATTCCTTTGACAAGAACAGGTTCCAGCAGTTGAACCGGAGCGTCTGTCTGAGCTTCCGTTTCTGCATCTGCGGAAGCTTTCGTGTCTCCTTTGGTACCTTGCAGGCTTACTTCTTCCTCAACCACCGGGGCAGATGGAGCAGGAGGTGCTGCGTTGGCTTTGATATACACCAACCCCTGAGATGACCCAATCGCCGGGAATATCATGCCATTCTCATCCACCCAGGATACACTCGAGATTGATTCCTGGTCCCAAGCGAGGACAGGTACTCGCTCGACGGCATCAAATGTCACCTCTCCAGTCATTCCTACCGAAACAGCAACCGATTCCAAGGCCGGAATCTCGACGGGCAAGTTCTCTTTGAGATCAGTGGGGTCTACCAAGAACACCGGCTGATTGAGAATACCCGCTTTATTTAATAACGTTTCTTTATCAATTCGCTCGATCCCAGCCACTACTACCCGGTCCATGGATACTTTAAATTGAGGAGAAGTCCACAACCAATAAAACGCAAATCCCATCACCACTAAAATGATGAAAGAAAGCACCCGCCACCCCACCTTGGGCACAGGAACAGAACGAAAACTTAACTCAGCCCCGGTTGACCCGATAGACACATTGTAGCGGCGGCGTGTCTTGAGTTGTTTTTTACCGCGCCGTTTTAATTCCTCAGGGGGCGAGACCACCATACCGGTCCTGGAGACCATGGGCGGCATTTCCCGCCGCGAAGAATTCCGGCGAGATTTACTCGTCTGGCCATAATTTCGGCGCTGCTTACGCCGTTCCCGAACCAACTCGGAGCGTCGCTGTTGGGTGGTCATTCGATTATTTCTTCCTCTCAAATGTTCGCTTGGTTGCATCTCGCTGCGCTTTTCTTTCTAACGCGTATCCAACCAATCGATCTACAAGTTCTCGGTTATCGATGCCGCTAGCTTTCCACAACATCGGGTACATACTGATCTCGGTAAATCCCGGGATAGTGTTCAATTCATTTAGGTAGACCGTTTCCGACTCCCGGTCGATAAAAAAATCTACTCGGGCTAAACCGGCCACGTCACAGGCTTTGTACGCCCTCACAGCCAAATTACGGATATAGTCTGAAGTTTCCTCCGGAAGGTCCGCAGGAATCACCGTGCGGGAACTTTCATCATGGTATTTGGCTTCATAGCTGTAAAACTCTTCACCCGGCAGAACTTCCCCGCACATCGAAGCCAGCGGGTCATCATTTCCCATCACACTGACTTCGATTTCACGGACGTTATGACCTTTTTGAGCCACTACCCGCCGGTCGTATTCGGCGGCTTCTAATAAACCTTCAAGAAGATCGGACCTGTTCTTTACTTTGCTGATTCCGACCGAAGACCCCAGATTGGCAGGTTTGATGAAATAAGGATAGTCTCCGAGAGTTTCAACCCTATCTAAAGACCCCTGCATATCCTGGTTAAGCTCCGATCGCAGCAATAAGATCGTATCCACGACTGGAATGTTGTTGGCTTGCATCAGATCAAAGAAGATTGCCTTGTCCATACCACATGCCGAACCGGTCACGCCCGCACCGACATACGCCACATCCGCCATTTCAAACAGCCCTTGGATGGTGCCATCTTCACCAAAAGTACCGTGCAGCACCGGAAAGACCACATCTACCTCATTCAGTAAGGTTAGGTTTTCTCCTTCTTCAATCAGGTACAGCCCCTTTGAGCTGGGGACAGGCAGCATCGTAACCTCTTGAAGGGATGATAAATCACCAGACAGCATGGCAGACAGCACATCTACTCCGGTGTACCACAAACCCTCAAGGGAAATCCCTACCTGGACCACCTCATATTTTTCGGGGCTGAGGTTGCTGAGTACAAATTTAGCCGACTCCAATGAAACAGCATGTTCACCAGAACGTCCGCCAAATACTACAGCTATTTTGAGCTTGTCTTGCGCTGTGTACTCACTCATCCGTTTTTCTTCCATTCACCAACCAATCCAATCTCCAGTTCGAGTTGGACTCCAAATTTTTCTTTGACAGTATTTTGCGCCTTGCAGATCAGGGAATATACATCTTCAGCATTGGCGCTGCCATGGTTAATAAAGAAATTGGCATGCAGGTCACTGATCTGGGCAGCACCCATCCGGATACCCTTTAGACCAGCCGCTTCGATCAGCCGGCCAGCATGATCACCAGGGGGGTTTTTGAACATAGAGCCCATACTGGCTCCAGGCGGCTGTGTCCGTTTGCGAAATGCCAAAAACTCCTCCATCTTCTCCTTGATCTCAGGGATGTTTCCATGTGTAAGCCCGAACGAGGCGGATAACACCACGGCTTCTCCTGGCTGTTGCTTCAAACTGATTGTACGGTACTGATACTTTAAGTCCTCAGGAGACATTTTTTGTCTACCTTGTGTATGGTGCAAGACTTCTGCCAAAATGAGGTTCCCGGCTGTGTCTCCACCATGGGCACCGGCATTCCCAACCACTGCTCCACCAACTGTACCCGGGATTCCAGCCGCCCATTCGAGGCCGGTATATCCTTTTCGCCCCGCCTGGCGGGCAATCGCTCCAAAGTTGCTCCCGGATTCTGCCCAAACAGACGGAACTGAGGAGTCAAACTCAACCCTGCGAGCTTTATTCAGGATCACCACTTCCCGGACACCCGCATCGCTGATCAACAGGTTCGAGCCGCCGCCGAGCACAATAAACGGAAGTTCTAACTGCCATAACACGGTGGCCATCTCGGCCAGTTGTGCAGCAGATTGTGCCGTTAACATCACATCTGCCGAACCTCCCACTCGGGCTGAAGTATATTTCGCCAGCGGTTGGTCGAATGCCAACTGGTCTGCGAAGCGGGTCTCAAGCTGGTCTAACCGTCCTGAGGAGATCATGCAGCGCCCTCCCTTTGCAGTAAACCAGCCACAACATCTTGACTTACCTGGGTAGCATCTCCTGCAGAAAAAACAATCACCACATCACCGGCTGTTAGTTCTCCCAACAACGCTTTGGAGACATCCTTCAGCAGCTCGATGGCGATTGCCGGGGTAGAAACCACCGCGTCTGCTACACGTTGAAGATCAAATCCTTCCGGGGTTTGTTCTCTGGCGGCATAGATACCCGTAACAATCAATCGGTCAGCATCTGCAAAGGACTGCCCAAATTGGTCCAGCCAGCCCAAGGTGCGCGAATACGTGTGCGGCTGCCAGACTGCCCATATGCGAGCCTTGGGATACATTGCCCGGGCAGCCTGCAGCGTGGCTCTGATCTCGGTCGGATGATGGCCGTAGTCATCAATCACACGGATACCAGCAGCCTCTCCAACCATTTCAAATCGTCGGCCGGACCCGCTGAAAGTGGATAACGTTTGCGATGCGGACTCCAGGTCTAAATTGAGCAGATCAGCTGTAACCAAAGCCGCCAAAGCATTCCGCACATTGTGCTCGCCTGGCACGGTGAGAGCCACGGTTGAAATATATTCCCTATCCCTAAACAAATCAAACTGGTAGCCAGATTGTGGTTTAGAAACCAGGTTGCAGGCGATATAATCTGCGGCTAAATCTCCAATGCTGTATGCCAACCAGTGCTGTTCTCTGAACCCGGCATAAGCCAGAAGATGAGAAGCTCCGGCATCATCCAAACATGCCACCAGAGAGCCATCAGGCGTAATCCGGTTGGTATAACCTTCAAATGCGGCCATAAAATCTCGCTCGGTCGGGAAGCAGTCCGGGTGATCGTGCTCAATATTGGTCACCACGGCAATGGTGGGTTTTAAGCCCCAAAACATGTAATCGTACTCATCGGCTTCGATCACAAACAATTTTCCACTTCCCGCTGATGCATTCACGCCCAGATTCTGCACCTGCCCACCGACAATAAACCCTGGATCTAATCCCAATTCAGAGAGCATCCATACGATCATTGAGGTGGTTGTAGTTTTACCATGACTACCAGCGACACCAATTGTCATCTGCCCGGCCAAGAGGGTTTCGAGAAACTCGGCGCGCCGCAGCACAGGAATCCCGGCTTTCTTGGCAGCGACAACTTCCACATTATCTTCGGGTACCGCCGAAGAGCGCACCACCAGGTCTGCACCCTGCACATTTTCAGCAGAATGCCCAATAAACACCTGAGCACCAGCCTGCTGGATATCGGCAGCCAACGTGGACGGAGACCGGTCTGAGCCGGAAACAGTCTCGCCGCGTTCTAGCAGCACTCTGGCAATTGCCGAGAGCCCCGTCCCGCCGATACCGATAAAATGTGTGTGTGGTTTAGAACCTGCCACAAATAACTTCCTTTAACTACGCTAGCTTAGATATAAACAATCAACACCATGCCAAATGCCAAGGCAATCAGAAAATAAATTAAGGGTTCCTGCATGATTAGTTCAGGCGGCATATTAGAAATCAAGTTTGCTGTTCGTTCAGCAATCTTTGTCCCAACTTCAGGCGGGACCAATGCCGGGCCAAAATACTCGTAGCCCGTGGTATGCAGGAATGACCAGATCGTGCCAACCACCAGCCAGCCATTCGCACCGCCGGCAATCGCCCCGAGCAGTGCATCACGTACCTTTTCCCTCCTCGCTGCCGCCTGGAAATATTTAATCATCGGGGTCTGGTAGCCAAAAAATGCGAAGAATATAACAATAAAACTGTTGATATAAAACTTGGTGGTTTCTTTGGGGATATTCAGGCCAGAACCCGGGTTTATCGCACAATCTGACGGAGAAAGATTGTTGTAGGCGATCAGAGAGCGCAGAGGAACATTAAAATTATCGGCGACAGATTGGCAAGTATCTCCTTGCTGAACAACATAATTGGTAAAGCTCGGGGCAACAACTTGCTTGTAAACAGGAACATACTGATCTAAAACCACGATGATGAACAAAGCCAATAATGCACTAAATAGCACGAGTGTTTCTTTGGCCCAGCCACGCACTGCACCGATGATCGCCGTAAAGGCTACAAAAATATAAAACACATATAAAAGTGAGATCATTGCACACCACCTTGTATAGACGGTTGACCAGAGAGGAAAATCTCCTGAACTGGAGCTTCGTTATTCAATCGTTGGGCAAGTGTATCGTAGCGTTTTTTCATTTTAGCGATTTCCTCATACTCAATTCTTACCAGATAATGCCAATTCTTGCAGGATATGAGCTATCTTATCTGCGGCCTGCGGGACTGCCAATGATCCCATGGCCATGCGCATTTGGTCTCTTTTTTCAGAATCTGGCCGCATCAAATCGCGCACAACGGGCAGCAGTTTATCATTTAATTCCTCATCCCGCACAATCACGGCAGCTCCCCGGCTGGAAAGATACTCGGCATTCACCTTTTGGTAGCGCCACGCATAAGGATACGGCACCAAAATTGCAGGCACGCCAAAGGTTGGCAGTTCACCCAAGACAGATGCCCCAGCCCGAGAAACAACCAAATCTGCCGAAGAAAATGCCGCACTCATCTCTTGGTGCAGAAATGGGTAAGGCCGGTAATTCTGAGCCAACCTCGGTGGGAGGGCATCTGCGGCAGATTGCACCTCAGACCAGGTCAGTTCTCCAGTCAGATGGATGATCTGCATCTTGTCAAGCAGCTCCGGTAGTATGCCCACCAATGCTTGGTTAATCGAGCGTGCACCGAGACTACCGCCTGTCACCATCAGAGTAAGTTTTGTGGGGTCAAGTCCAAAACTTATCACAGCATCCTCTTTCAGAACTGGTTTTAATCCTGGACGTGTGGGATAACCGACTACCTCCACATCCTTCTTCTGCGAAAAATACGCCTTGGATTCCTCAACCGGAACCACGATCTTATCTGCAAAACGAGCTAATGTTCGCAGCGCTAGCGCTGGTTCAATATCGGGTAAGCACAACAGTGTCGGTACCTTACGCCCAGCCAGACCTGTAGGGATGGCCACATAACCGCCAGTAAAGAAAAGTACATCCGGTTTAAATTCCTCCACCAACTTGCGAGCAGAAAAATACCCGCGGGTCAACTGAAAGACGCCCCAAACAGCTTTCAGACCGGTCCCATGCACCCCTGCCGCAGGAATCGATTTAAATGGCACACCGGCCCGGCTGACCAGGTCGGTTTCCATCCCCTTTTCGCTTCCTACCCAAAGTATGGCTTCGGGCTTATCGCCGAGCGCTTGTAAAACGGCTAGGGCGGGATTTATCCCGCCGCCTGTCGCTCCGGCTGAAACCATCAGGCGCATGCTCGATCCTTTCTTTTTGCCCTTCAGGTTGTTTTGAAAGGCGTGAAATATTCATCAAAATCCCTACTGCAGCCAGGGAGACAATCAAATTAGATCCTCCCAAACTGATAAATGGCAGGGCATTCCCGGCAAAGGGGAACAGCCCGACCATCATCGACATATTAATTAATGCCTCCATAACCAGCCAAAACGTCAACCCAGACGCCAGCAGCTGTCCCAACATATCGGGTGCATTCTTGGCGATCTTCATCCCCCTCCACGTCACCACCATGTACAGTCCAATCAGCAAAGTGGTTCCCACCAGCCCGGTCTCCTCGGCGACCACCGCAAAGATGCTGTCGGTGGGAGGTACAGGCAAGCTGATCAACTTGGTTTCGGCGTTATCAATTCCAGCACCAAACACTCCGCCGCGCACAAAAGATTCAATCGAGCGGCGGACATGAAAAGATGCTTCGGTCGGGCTGCGCAATCCTTCATAGTAATCGGCCATGCGCGTCCGGGCAGTGGGCTGAAGTTGAACGATCGCCCAACCAAACAGGATCGTCACCATCAGCAGGATAAATATCTGTTTCAGGTCTCCGCCCGCCAGGAAGAACAGGATTCCACCAATAATCACCAGGGTTGCCACCGCGCTGACATCTGGCTGCGCCATAATTAAGCCACCCAACACCCCGATAATTAAACCTAAGGGAATGAGGCCAAAACTGATCTCGTTAATCTGATGGCGCTTGGCGTACAACCACACACACAGGTATATGATGATCATCAGCTTGGCCGCCTCTGATGGCATCACCGACCCTTCATATAAAGTTCGGGTGGCATTGAAGCGAACCTCCCGCACAATCAAAACGCCCAGCAAAGCCAACACGGTGATTCCCATCCCGACAATCGCCCATTGGCGGTAGCGGTGATAATCAACAAATGAGATCAAAATGGCTCCAATGATTCCCAGGACCATAAACATGAACTGGCGCTCGAACATACGGGTATGAGAACCTTCATATTCAAAGTAAGAAATCTCCCAACTGGCTGAAAAAACCATTACCAAGCCAAACAAAACAAGGAAGATGGTCGCTACCAGCAGGGGTAAATCCACCCCCAGTTGAATCCCGCCGATGCTTCTTTTACGTCTCGGTGTAGTGTGGTCCAAAGTTGTCATGATTGTTACTCCTTCTCCGGCAGACTTAAAACTAATTCCTTAAATCGTCTGCCACGCGCCTCGTAATCAGTGAATTCATCAAAGCTCGTGCCGCCAGGGGCCAGCAGCACCACATCACCAGGATGGACAAGTTTTGCCGCAGTTTCTACTGCCTGGTCCAGTCCTGAACAAATATCTACTGTATAATTCGTGCCATTTTTTTGTCCTGCCTGCTGGAAAGCTGCCCGCACTTTTCCAGCCGCTTCGCCGAACAAGATTACATGGTCTGCCTGGGTCTGCACCTGATTGACAAAAACATCCCAAGGCAGGTCCTTATCCCGTCCGCCGACCAAAACGATTAACGGTTCTCTAAAGGCTTGCATGGCCGTTACCGTCATCCCCGGGCTGGTGGCTTTAGAATCATTGAACCATTGCGCCCCGCCCCACTCCCGGACAAATTCGAGACGATGTTCGACCCCACCAAAACCGTGCACCCCGGCACGCATCACCTCAGGAGGCATTCCCGCAGCCGCGGCAACGGCACAAGCCGCCAATACATTCAACAAATTATGGTCACCGACCAGCTCAATTTCCGTAATCGGCATCACAGACTGATCACCCTGGTCAGTGCGCACCCAAATTTGATCATTCCACAAAAATGTACCCGGAAGTCCATAGGGAATTTGATGTCCAAATGTATACAGCCGGTCTACCACCTGGTTTGCCAAGGACCATGCTTTCTCATCCTCATACCCTAATACAGCCGCATCTCCCGGTCTTTGGTAGGTCAGGATATTTTGCTTGGCATCCATATACGCCTGCATGGTTCCATGACGGTCTAAATGATTAGGCGTGATATTGAGGACTGCCGCGATCTGTGGAGACGTGGTCATGAGCTCTAATTGGAAGCTGGAAAACTCGACCACTGCAATATCCTTTGGAGTCATCTCGCCAACCTGGGCGATTAAGGGGACCCCGATATTGCCGCCCACAAACGCCTTCCGGTATAAACCTGCATCTGCAGCTTTTTCCGCCATTCTTCCTACCAGAGTCGTAGTAGTCGTTTTTCCCGCCGATCCAGTAATTCCAATCACCGGGCATGGCACTATCTGCATGAAGATCTGAGAATCATTCGAAAGCGGGACACCCTCTCGAAGCGCTTCGTGCACCAAAGGAATATTAAGTGGAACTCCTCCAGAGGGGCAGATGAGCGTTGCATCCTCCAATAAGCGCATCGGATGCCCGCCAAAAACCCATTCTATCGGCAAATCTGCCAGTTCGGCCTTGGCGGTCAGCAGTTCTTCGGCCGGGCGGGCATCGGTCAGGATAACTTGAGCACCTTGCTCAACGAGATACCGCGCCAGAGCGGTTCCCTGCCGGGCTGCCCCAATTACCACCACGTGTTCATCTTTCCAACTCATAACACCGCCAATGCCACACCGATTAACGCGGCCAGCAGGCTGATCAGCCAAAACCGCTGGACGATCTGCGTTTCACTCCAACCGGAGAGTTCAAAATGCAGATGAATCGGCGTCATCTTGAAGATTCTCTTGCCACCGGTACGTTTGAAATAAGTTACCTGGATGACCACACTGAGAATTTCGCTCAGCGGGATGATGGCTACCACCAACAGCAGCAGCCACTGACCGGTCATTAACCCGACCACTGCCAGCGCAGACCCTAACGCCATCGATCCGGTATCACCCATTATCAACTGGGCAGGATGGACATTGAACCATAAAAACCCAAACAATGCGCCTACCAGCGTAAAGCAAAACTGGGCTACATAGGTTTGTCCTTGGATGACAGCAATTGCCCCAAAAGCCGCAAAAGCAGTGGCGGAGATCAATCCTGCCAACCCGTCAAGACCGTCGGTAAAGTTGACTGCATTTGCCTCGCTGAGAATAATGAACATAGCGATTGGAATATGCCACCAACCGAGATCAATTTCAAAATTGATCCCCGGAACGAACATCCGGGGGACGTCCAGCACTGAATAAAGTCCAAAAGCGATCGTCCCGGCAAGCGCCACCTGAATAAGAAATTTATAACGTGCCTTTAACCCTTCACCAACTTCCCGGTGGCGCAGCTTGGTCCAATCATCTATAGCTCCCAATATGCTAAACAAGACCATCGTGCCCAATGGCATTAGAATCGAACGCCCAGCCGGTTTTCCTCCCAATAGAGCCACCGCATTAAATACCAATGTAACCGTTATCGTCGGGACGATAAACACAAGCGCAACCCGCTGTTTCTGTCCACCGGAGAGCTGATGTGGATAACGATCCTCAAAACCATTCATCCGCACCAGTGAAAGTACCCAATCCAGCTGTTCTTTTTGTTTGCTTTCAGGCATGCGCTGCACATCCATCTGCATTCCACGTGAACCCTTGATCAATACCACGTCCTCAGCTTCAAGGATGTCGACCAGGAAATCCGAAGCTTCTGCTGTAGTCTCAATTTCGGCAATCTTTTCTGTTGGTAATCCCGCTTCTCGAGCAGCCTGTGCGATCATATGACCGCGTGGCCCAACCGTGACCAATAAATCCGCCACTTCAGCAGCCCGGATTCCGACCATCTCATGCCCCTGCTGTTCATATTGTCCAAGTTCCAACATATCTCCCAGCACGGCAATCTTTCTACCATCCAATTCCTCAAGCAGATTGAGAGCTGCCAAGGTAGATTGAGGGGACGCATTATATGTGTCATCCAACAGCAAAGCGCCCGAATGACTGCGAACAGCAACCAGCCTGAGCTGCATATGACCAAACCGGAGGCAGGAAATAATCTCCTCCCAATCAAGGCCGTCCGCCAGCCCAACTGCCGCTGCCCTCAAGGCTGTATGAACAGAGTGGCGTCCTAACATCGGCACCCGGAGATGCAGTACCTCATTACGATAATGCAGCCGAAACCTGATCCCCTCTAAACCCAGCCCTTCCACCTGATCTGCCCATAGGTGTGCTTCGCTGCTAAGTCCATAAAATAAGACTTGAGCGCGTGTTTTTTCTGCCATCTGCCGGACAAACGGGTCATCATAATTGAGGATCGCCACCCCATCTTCAGGCAAACTTTCAACCAATTCGGCTTTTCCCCGGGCAATCACTTCCTGCGACCCGGCTCGTTCGGCATGTACAGTGCCGATATTGGTAACCACACCAATTGCAGGCTTGGCAATCTCGCAGAGGAATTTTATCTCCCCTGGTACATAAAATCCCATCTCCAGTACAGCCCTCTGATGTTCTTCCGTTAGACTCAAGATGGTCATGGGCAGACCGATTTCATTGTTGTAGTTACCTTCATTTTTTAAGGTCGTATAGCGGTGGCTTAAGATTTCTGCTACCAATTCTTTGGTCGTCGATTTGCCCACACTACCGGTGATCCCAATTACCTTCACATCCAGTTTGGACCTCCAGAAACGGGCAATTTTCTGCAGGGCGACCAGACTGTCCTCCACCAGCAAGCAGGTTGGGGATTCCAGCACCTCAAGGGCTTCTGGAATAGGTACTTCACGAAGATCTAGCTGAGTAAAGCTGCTGGAAAGGTCTTTATCGACCAGAGCAAAGCTGGCACCAGCTTGAAACGCTTGACCGACATAATCATGACCATCTGTCCGCTCTCCAGGAAGGGCGATAAAAATTTTGCCCTGAACTGTCTCGCGCGAATCAATTACCGCTCCGGTAATTTGCTGTTCTGCGTTATCTGGTCGCTGGTGACCCAGTCTTTCATTCCAAGTTGCTGCCTCGTGGTATCTGGGGGCAGTTCCATTAAGACCACCAATCTCTGGGCAATCTGAGAAAAGACTGGGGCAGCCGTTTCCGAACCCCAGATCGGGGTGGGATGTTCCAACCAAACATAGATCATAAATTCCGGATCGTCGACCGGCCCCCAACCGATGAACGAAGCATTGGTCTTGTTTTCCAGGTAACCTTCGCCTCCTGGAATCTGAGCTGTACCGGTCTTTCCAGCAACCCGATATCCCGGAACCAAGGCTTTTGAAGCCTCATTTTCCAGAGACAGCGAAAGGGCAAAGGTCAATTTATCCGCCGTTTCTTGAGAAATCGGTGTGCCGTAAATTGACGGCCTGATCTCCAGTTGGATGCCATTATCCACAATAGACTTGATCACCTTGGGCACCATCATCTGGCCGTGATTGGCAATTGCAGTAGCCGCGGTGACCATCTGTAGTGCAGTGACCGAAATGCCTTGGCCAAATGTATTCGTCGCCAAGTCCGATGGATACCAATCCCCATCACCAGGCTCCTTGAGCCGGCCGGTAGCTTCTCCAGCAAGGTCCACACTGGTGTAATGACCAAAACCAAAAGCATCCATATATTGATAAAATTTTTCCGCACCCATCTCGGTGCCGACCCAGGCCAGGCAGACGTTCAGCGAATGTTGGAGACAACCGATCATATTCTGCTGTCCCCAAGCAGAGCGGTCCCAGTTGCGAACCACTAAAAATCTTGAAGACAGACCCAGGCTCATAGGTATAACTAATCAGTCGGTTGAATGGAGTGTCCCCTGGGAACACATCGGAGAAATTCCAGTATTCATTAATATCCAGCCTGGGAGAAGTGGCCATGGCCAATATCTCCCCAGTCTGCGGATTTATCACAATCGCATTTGCCGATTTTGCATCGTACTGTTTGATGGCTGAATCTAATACGCCTTCCACCATACCCTGAACTTCGCGGTCAATCGTCAGGATCATCGATGCTCCCGGAGGAATATCCGGTAATTCGGAGGCATTGTTGGGATTTTTAGGAATAAAAACCTCACGGGACGCGCCAGAAAGCACCGTATCGTAGCGCTGTTCCAAGCCATGGTAACCTTTATTATCCTTTGCCACAAAACCAATCACGCTAGAAGCCAAGGCTTTTTCGGGATAGGTGCGTGCTAGATAAGGAAACAATACCAGCCCTTCCAGGCTTTCTTCATCCTTATCACCGCTATAAGAGGCGTGCCAATCTTCGAGTAAACCCATCAGCTTATGGGCATCAGTTGCCGGCACATCCCGAGCAACCTGAGCATAGACCGCATTTTCTGAATACGGGATACTGGCAATTCTCAACGCTTCCTGGTAATCCATTCCCAATGTGGCGTTCAAAACCCGGGCAATAGCTTCAGGCGTTCCTTTATATTGAAGTTCTAAACCGACTTCGTAAACGATTCGGTTGCCTGCCAGAAGATATCCGGAACGGTCATAGATTAAGCCGCGTGGTGGTTTTATCTCCAGCCACACCCCCTGATAAAGGTCACCTTCTTTGGTTAATTCGTCTCCCTCAGGTAAAAATTGGAAACTGACTGTCCAACCGAAGATGATTAATGCCATCGCCAGCAGCCCATACATGAGCAGCTGGATCCTCCAGCGCTGAACCTGCATGCTGTTCTCAGACATCAGTTACCTCCAACGTCAGATGAGCCCGTTTTCAAACTCAATTGATAGATCATTTCCCTCACCCAATCTATCAGTGAAGTGGTGAACTCTGGTGGTAATTGAACATCTTGGCTTTGCAGCATGTCAGGTGAACGGGGTGCAAGCTGGAATGTTTCGGGACCGTAATATCCTTCCACAGCTAAATACCGCAGGCGGTTTGTATCCACCGGTTGGAATCCGTCAGCATCCGCTCGTTCTTCAAGATTTGAGGTTACTTCAAGGTTAGCCAGTTTGGCTTTCTTGTCCTCAATTTGCTGTTCAAGGGAGCGGGTGGTGGCCTGATATTCCTGGACTTGCAATCCATATGTACCTGCCATAGAAGTCACCCAGACGTAAACAATCATCACCAGAGCGGCAACAAACCCAAAAACGGCAAACAGACCAAGCATTTGGGTCTGCTTACGCCATGGGGTATTTCGGTATGCTTCGATTATTTTTTGCGCTCTGTTCATTGGTACCTCTATAAAGAGAAAAACTGCAAGTCTTATGCCATCGCTTTGGTGCGCAAGATTATGATAATTTTTCAATCACGCGTAATTTAGCACTGCGGGCGCGTGGATTTTGTTCTATTTCCTCCGATGTTGGGAGGATCGGTTTTCTCTGCACCAGCTTGGTTAAGGCTGGGCGCAGCACCGGTGCCATGGGATGAGTCTCGTCCCGCAAATCCCGGCTGAAATTGCGAAACAAATTCTTTACGATCCGGTCTTCCAGCGAGTGGAAAGAGATCACAGCCAACCTTCCACCTGATGATAGAAACTCGACTGCCTGCGGGATCGTTTCCTGAATAGCAGACAGTTCTTGGTTAACCTCAATCCGCAGCGCCTGAAAGGTGCGGGTTGCCGGATGCAGTTTTGAACCCGGCTGGCGGCCGACCACTCGCTCGACCAAATCCGCCAACTGGCGGGTGGAGTGCAGCGGGCGGGCTTGGCAGATGGCTTTGGCTACCTGGCGAGAACGGCGTTCTTCACCATATTTAAATAATATTTCTGCCAGCGATCGTTCATCCCAGGTGTTTACCAGGTCATCAGCGCTCAGCGGGTTTTTGGGATCGAACCGCATATCCAGCGGACCATCCTGTAAGAAGGAAAAACCCCGGTCCGGGGTATCAAATTGCATTGACGAAGCACCCAGATCAAGCACAATTCCATCCACCTGAGACCAGCCAATCTGGTTCAGCTGCTGTTTGAGAGTCGTATGGCTGGCCCGAACTAATATGGCGCGTTCCCCAAATTCCGCCAGCCGCTCATCCGCCAATGCAAGTGCCTGCGGGTCAACATCCAACCCAAGCAGCAGCCCATTCGGTGAACTTGCGTTCAGAATCCCCCAGGCATGTCCACCAGCCCCAAGGGTGCCGTCCACATATTTTCGATCGCGCTGCGGCCGGATTACGTGTATAATTTGTTGGTAAAGTACCGGGTGGTGCGGGAGATAGTCCTCCCC